>CANKWR010000022.1 GCA_947487525.1 Bacteroidota bacterium | reverse complement strand
ATTCGTATTGCAGGTGATGAATTCACTGCAGATATTATGGAAGCATTAAGACGTTCCATAGTTTATTAATTGGAGAGCGTACTGCAGAACAAATTAAAATACATGTGGGTGCTGCATTAAAAGATTTAGATAACCCGCCAGATGATATGCCAGTAAACGGTAGAGACTTGGTAACAGGTATTCCAAAACAAATTATGGTTTCTTACCAAGAAGTGGCAGAGGCATTGGATAAGAGTATTTTCAAAATAGAAGAAGCCATCTTAAAAGCGTTAGAAACAACACCTCCAGAATTAGCTGCTGATATTTACCGACGTGGTTTATACATCACAGGTGGTGGTTCCTTGTTACGTGGTCTTGATAAAAGATTAAGTGCAAAAATTAAATTGCCAGTACACGTTGCGGAAGATCCACTAAAGAGCGTTGTACGTGGTACAGGCATTGCGTTGAAAAACTATCAACGTTTCCCTTTCATCATGAGATAAAAAAGATATCCCGCTTGAAGAATATCATTTGGTTCATAAGACACAACCTTACCTTTTTCACTTTTTTGATACTACAGATAGTATCACTGGCAATGTTGTCTTCATATAGCAAATCACATGAAGCATTTTTCGGTTCCTGGACCAATCAGGTGGCAGGCAATGTGAATCGATATTACAATAATTGGTCTTACTTTTTTGATCTAAAAGAAACCAATGCAAAATTGGTTGCTGAAAATGTACTGTTGAGAAATCAATTAGCACAAAATTTTTCAGCGTATGATACCAGTAAAAAATTGGGAACCCTTGTTTTAAAAAAAGATAGCCTTGAAAAAATTAGAAAGTTTTACTACTACCCAGCAAAAGTGGTTGGCAATACTTTTACATTACAAAAAAATTACGTGTGGATTGAAAGAGGTGCCAATCAAGGTATTAAAAAAGACATGGCAGCCATTAGTCCCGATGGGAGTATTGTGGGTATTGTCGTTGAAGTAAATGACAACTACAGTAAAATAATGAGTCTATTGCACCGCAATAGTAAAGTGAGTGCAATGCTCAAAAGAGATAAAATTGCGGGTAGCATTGAATGGGATGGCGAAAATCCCTATACCTTGGTACTTAAAAACATTTCAAAAAGTGCTGCGCCTAAAATAGGCGACACCGTACTTACCAGCCCCTACTCAACCAACTTTCCTGCTCAACTCATGATTGGGAAGGTAACCAACATATTAAAGGATCCTTCAAGTAATTTTTTAACCCTGAATGTTAAAGCTGCGACTAATTTTTTCAATTTAGAATACGTTTATATTGTTGAGAACAAAAGAATGGATGAGCAAAAGCAATTAGAAAAACCAGCGGCCAACAATGAATAATATTTTAAAAAATAGCATTCGTTTTGTTTTATTCTTGTTGATACAAGTGATCATCTTGAATGAAGTACCTCCATTGCACCAATATATCACACCCTATCTATATTTTGCTTTCCTACTGTGGTTGCCTTTTGGCACGAATCGAATAACACTTACCATTATTGGTTTTGTTTTAGGTTATTGCTTGGACCTTTTTACCAATACGCCAGGCTTACACACTGCAGCGGGCAGCTTAATGGGATATATAAGACCAAGTATCCTTAATTTATTATTGGCCCAGGAAACTTCTGAAGAAATTAATAAAGAGCCGAGTGCCGGTACAATGGGTTGGGGACCTTACGCAGTATATGTACTTATTTTAACTTTTATACACCATTTTTATTTAGTGCTATTAGAGTGGTTACAATTTGGAAACTTTACCTATTTCATCGGAAAAGTATTTGCGACCTCCCTATTGAGTGTGCTTTTAATATTTGTTGTAGAATTGGTTATGAACCGACGCAAGTTAAAAAGATAAAACATGGCTTTGTACAATTCTAATCGTGGTGGGATCATTCAAATTATCATTGGCAGTGTATTTTTAATGATCATTGGTCAGCTAGTTAGCTTGCAGCTTGTTTCTAATAAATACAAATTAGCTGCAGATAATAATGCCATTTTTAGAAAAATTATTTACCCAGACAGGGGCATTATTTATGATCGCAAAAAAAAGGCCTTACTTGAAAATAGTATTAGCTATGACTTGGTCGTAATTCCAAATGAAGCGAAGGGTGTTGATACGGCAGCACTTTGTGCTATTTTGAAAATAGAAAAGGAAGAGTTCAACAAAAGAATGATTGATGTGATTGTGAAAAATTCAAGAGTGAAAGTGGGAATTTTTGAGCCATTCCTTTCTCCTGAATTATATGCACAGTTAACTGAAAACTTATATCGTTTCCCGGGCTTTTCATTATCTGAACGTTCTATTAGAACCTATCCATTTAATACTGCAGCACACGTTTTGGGTTATGTTGCTGAAGTGGATGTTACTTTTTTAAAGAAATATGAAGAGGAAGGATATGAAATGGGTGACTATGCGGGCATGACTGGACTTGAAAAACAATACGAAAACGTTTTAATGGGCCAGCGCGGTGTAAACAGATTTTTAAGAGACAATAAAGGAAAAATTCAAGGCGCGTTTGAACAGGGACAATTTGATACCGTTGCTGTTGCAGGAAGAAATTTATACACCAGCATGGATGTGGAAGTACAACAGTTGGCTGAAAAATTATTACAACATAAAATTGGGAGTGCCGTTGTGATTAATCCGAAAACGGGTGGAGTCATTGCTATGGCATCCAGCCCTGGCTATAATCCCAATTTATTAACGGGCAATCAAAGACGAAAAACCATTGGAAGATTATTAACCGATACGGCGCGTCCTATTTACAACCGTGCCATTAAAGGGCAGTATCCTCCCGGTTCCACATTTAAACCCTTGGGCGCACTTATTGCACTTGACCAAGGGCTTATCACACCAAGTTATGGCTACAATTGTTATGGTAGTTTCAACACTTGTGGTGATCCAAGAAAATGTACCCACGCTAATGCAGGGCATGCTGCTAATTTACAAATTGCTTTGGCTAATTCTTGTAACTCTTATTTCTTACAAGTATTTAGAATGGCTATTGACAACCCAAAATACCATAATGCAAAATTGGGCTACCTTAAATGGAAAGAATATATCAATAGCTTTGGCTTGGGAAGGAAATTAGGTATTGATTTACCGAGTGAAAACAAAGCAAACATTCCTGACACGGCTCAATACAATAAAGACTTTGGCAATCCAAAATTATGGAACAGTTGCTATATGCTTACTTTAGGCATTGGTCAAGATAGAATGACTGCAACGCCTTTGCAATTGGCCAATTCAATGGCCATTATTGCCAATGAAGGTTATTATTATACGCCCCATTTTGTGGATAGTATTGAGGATGAAGATGAGGATGATAAAATTTTACTTTCGAAATTTAGAACCAAACAAGCAGTTACAAAAATTTCAAGTACTGCTTATGCAGCTATTAAAGAAGGGATGCATGATGTAACCGTTTATGGAACGGCAAAAGGATTAACAGTGCCTGGTCATGAGTTTTGTGCAAAAACCGGCACTGCTCAAAACCCACATGGGGAGAACCATTCCATATTTGTATGTTTTGCACCAAAGGACAATCCAAAGGTAGCCGTAGCAGTAATCGTTGAAAATGCAGGTTATGGTGCGACATGGGCAGGCCCCATTAGTACCTTGTTAATGGAAAAATACTTAAATGATACACTCACCAACGAGAGCAGACAGAAAAGTGAAGAGCTTGCAAATAAAGATTTAATGCCCAGTTCCATTAAAGAGTGGTATGAACGCAATAGAAACGAACGCATGAATGAAGTGGAAGAATATAAAAATGATGAACTAGGTGATGTTTGGAATATGGAAATGGTTGCCGATTATAAACCAGTACCCAAGAAAGTGCTACCTGATACCATCCGTAAAGACGCTGATACTTCGAAAAAAAATAAGGGGCCTAAAGAACCCAATAAAAATAAGGTGAGTAAGGACAGTGCTGCCATCATTCAAAAAAAGAAAAAAAAGAATCCTAAACCAAAAAATGTCTCCATTACCAAATCAAAATAGTTTTTCCAAAGGGACTGACTTAGCCGTAATCATTCTTTATTTTGCAATGGTAGCCATTGGCATTTTGTGCATTTTTATGGTGGAGTACAATCCCAATAGTAATTGGAGTAGTTCCTTAATTGCAGGGAAAAATAGTTACAGTAAACAAATCTATTTTGCAATTTTCTGCAGCTTTATAGGAATATTTATTTTATTAATGGATAGCAAAGTCTTTACTGCACTGGCTAATATTTTATATGCTGGAGGAATTGTATTAATGCTTGCGACCTTTGTATTAGGTAAAAATATTAACGGATCAAAAAGCTGGATTCCCATTGCAGGCGGATTTAACTTACAACCAGCTGAACTATGTAAAATATTTACCGCCTTGGTGCTGGCAAAATTTATATCAAAACCCGAAACTGATTTTAGTAAATTAAAATCGCACCTTATTGCAGCAGCCATGATATCATTGCCGGCCATTCTTTCCATTATGCAACATGAAATGGGATTGGCATTGGTATATAGTACATTTATTTTTGCAATGTATCGAGAAGGATTACCTCCCATTATTTTAATTATTGTTTTTACTTTTTCATTGTTAGTGGTGGCCACGCTATTGGTAGAGCCCTCCTTATTGGCCATAATTTTAACTGCAATTGCAGGGATTGTTATTTTAACAATGATCAAAAGGTTTAAACGCAATAAGTCAAAAATTTTATTGATACTTGGTATCTGGGCTATTTGTTTTGGGACAGTTCGTTATGCGGTACCCTATATTTTCAATAATGTATTTGAATGTTACCAGAGTACCCGTATTTATAGTATGGTGGGGAAAGAATACGATTGTAGTCAAAACAAAAAGTCAAATGCCACTAGCGGGAAAAAGCGAACTAGAAAGCCAGATGACTACAACGTTAAGCAAAGTAAAATTGCCATTGGTTCTGGCGGATTTACAGGAAGAGGCTTTTTAAAAGGAACGCAAACAAGGGGAAAATATGTCCCAGAACAAAACACCGACTTTATATTTACCTCATTAGGCGAGGCTTTCGGATTTGTTGGTACTGCTACATTTATGGGGCTGTATTTATTTTTTCTTTTTCGCTTAATTAGAATTGCCGAAAGACAAAGAAGTACTTTTTCACGTGTATACGCTTATAGTGTAGTAGGGATTTTCTTTTTTCATATAGCTGTGAATATTGGAATGACCATTGGATTATTCCCTGTGGTGGGTATCCCATTACCATTAATTAGCTACGGCGGTTCCTCCCTATTAACCTTTACAGTGCTCGTTTTTGTTTTATTGCGATTAGACGCCGATCGTCAAATGGTTTTACGTTAACCTTATTTATATTTTATGCGGATATACCCTTTATCGGAAGGCAGCTTTACAATTGACCATACTAAAGTGTTTGTGCCATTTGACACTGCCATTGAAAATTTACAACATCGCCCTAAAGGAAGCATACTCGTAGAGATTCAGCCTTTTGTAGTAGTCACAGATAATGACATCATTCTTTTTGACACGGGATTAGGATACCATAATAAGGAAGGAATACTTCAATTGCACGATAATTTAATGAAAAACGGAATTGACCCTTCCAGTGTAACCAAAGTATTTATGAGCCATCTGCACAAGGATCATGCCGGTGGCATTAGTTATTTTCATCCGCAACATAAGGAACGCTTTATTAGTTTCCCTTATGCCAAATATTATATTCAGCAACGCGAATTTGATTTAGCCATGAGTGGATCAACCGCTTCTTATTTAGCGGAACAGGTACAAATTTTAGCAGACTATAGCGGCGTAGTTTGGCTTCATGACAATGAAGGAGTGATTGACAACACAATTCATTACCAATTAACTGGAGGTCATAGTTTATACCATCAGGTTGCTTGGATCAAAGAAAATGATACGATTTTCTTTTTTGGTGGAGATGAAGCACCTCAGTTACAACAAATGAAGTCCAAGTTTATAGCTAAATATGATATGGATGGTAAAAAGGCAATGGAATGGAGACAAAAGTGGTGGGAATTAGGTGCCACTGAAAATTGGACATTTGCATTTTACCATGATATTCAGTCTCCAACGTTTTTTCATAAGCTTCCTACGAAAAATAATTAATCGCCTTTCGTTTTATACTGGCGCTTTGGTATCCTTCCATTTCCATAAATGTAAACAGGCATAGGTTTTATAGGGCGTCCAAGCTTTTGATTTAGCAATCATTTTAGCTTGCAACTCTTTTTTGGTGGTATACTTTAATTGATACAATTTGATCATTGCCTGTTGTATACCCAAATCATCTACTGCAAATACATTTTCATGACCCAAGCTAAACATCAATAACATTTCAACCGTCCACCTCCCAACGCCTTTAATTTGAGTGAGTAAGTCAATCACTTCTTCTGGTTGCATTTTGTAAAGTTGCTGGTCGGTGATTTTGTGGTCTAAAAAAAATTCAGCTACATTTTTTACATAGTTTACTTTTGAATTGCTCAATCCGATGCCCCTTAATGAGTCAAAATCGGTTGCCAATACCTGTGTACAGGTTGGCTCTTTATTTTCATACAATGCCAAAAAGCGGTCAAATATAATTTTAGCCACTTTGGTACTCAATTGTTGGCTTATTATACTTGCAATTAAACGAATTGGGGTGTTTTTCCTACGTTTTAACTGATAGGAATCCTCTATTAATAAAGCAATGAGGTATTTGTCTTTACGTAAATGTTCCTGATAACTCATACCCACAAATTAGGCAGAATTCATTAATTTTTCCTAACTTTTGCTTCTTATAAATCCCCTATCTTCATTTTTATAAATTAATAAATGTACTCATGAAAAAATATTTCGCTTTATTAATACTCTGTTATGGTCAACTATGCTTTGGACAAAACAAGGATATTGTAGAGATACAAAATATACTTTCTAATCAAACAAAGTCATGGAACAATGGAAATTTAGAATCCTTTATGTCTGGTTACTTGGAAAGTGACAGTCTCGTATTTATTGGGAAATCTGGCCCCACTTACGGTTATGCCAATACCTTGGCCAATTATAAAAAAGGATACCCAGATACAAGTCATATGGGTAAATTAAATTTTGACATAATTAGCATGAAAGCGCTAAATAGCAACCATTACTTTGTAATTGGGAAATGGTATTTAACAAGGACCGTAGGCAATATCAATGGGGTATTTACCTTGGTATTTCGAAAAACAAAAGACGGATGGAAAATCATTGCCGACCACAGTAGCTAATTAATCAAAACTTTGTTTGTTATTGGCTGCTGCCTTTAAAATTCTATCGAATTCTTCAGGGGTTAAGTCATTGTAGAAATAATAAATCGGATCTACCTTAGCTCCTCTCTTTCTTACTTCATAGTGACAGTGTGGACCCGTACTTTTTCCGGTACTTCCAATATAGCCAATTACTTGTCCTCTTACAACAGATTGTCCTGGCTGTGTATTTACTTTAAGCATGTGTCCATATAAAGTTTCATAGCCATAGCCGTGATTAATGATCACTTTGTTGCCGTAGCCATCAGGACTAAAACCTGCTATAGAAACAACCCCGTCTGCAGTAGCATAAATTGGTGTTCCAGCAGGGGCTGTAAAATCAAGCCCTTGGTGCATGCGCACATTTTTATAGATCGGATCAATTCTTAAACCAAAACTACTTCCGATTCTATTTAAATCCTTGTTGCTTACTGGTTGAATTGCCGGAATTGCTTTTAAGAGCTTTTCCTTGTTTTTAACCATGGTATTAATTTCAATATAGGAAGAATCCTGAAATGCAACCCTTAGGCTTAGCTTATTCAATTGAGTAGCAATATTATTGGTCAATTCAGTGCTTGCTAAGTTTTGAATCATTCTCACTTCCTTCTTTTTCTCTATTTCATGTAAACGAGCGCTGTCTGGAATAGGATCCGCCTCAAAAATGGATCGGTATACTTCATTGTCCCTATTCTCTAACTCGGTCATTTGCAATTCTAGCTGCCTAACCCTTTCCTGTAAAACACTAAAATTGGCTTTATAAGCATCATTTTGTTGACGCAATAACTTTTCCTTAGGGGAGTCGATATATTGAAAAATAAGAATTACAATAATGATGGCCGTTACGATGGATGCGAAAATGAAACCAAACAGCTTTAATAAGCGCACCCTTAATGGCATATCCAGCTTTTCAAACCTGAGGGTATGGGTGTTAAAGTAATATTTAATTTTCTTCATCTTGTGGCTATGATTATTAGATCATTTCTTGTCAAAAAAGGCCCTATTTCCTTACCTTTGAGGCACTAAAAAACTATACAAATATAGCTTTTTAAAGAAGAATTAGCTTAAAATTCCTATCCATGATGAACAGCGCAGAAATTAGACAACAGTTTTTAGACTTTTTTGCATCAAAAGGACATGCCATTGTTCCTTCGGCACCCATTGTTATAAAAAATGATCCCACCTTATTGTTTACCAATGCAGGTATGAATCAATTTAAAGATTTTTTCTTGGGACATCAGCAACCAAGCCATCCAAGAATTGTAGATACGCAAAAATGTTTACGTGTAAGTGGCAAGCACAATGACTTGGAAGAAGTGGGAGTAGATACCTATCATCATACCATGTTTGAAATGTTGGGGAACTGGAGTTTTGGAAATTATTTTAAAGCAGAAGCCATTGAGTGGTCCTGGGAATTACTGACTAAAGTGTACAAATTAGATCCTGCTCGTTTATATGTTTCCGTTTTTGCAGGTGACCCTGCCGAAAATTTACCTCAATCCACTGTTGCCTTAGTAGAGTGGAGAAAATGGGTGCCAGATGAAAAAATTATTTTCGGAAATAAAAAAGATAATTTCTGGGAAATGGGTGATACAGGTCCTTGCGGTCCTTGTAGTGAGATACATGTGGATATGAGATCCCCGGAAGAAATTGCAAAAGTACCAGGACGTGATTTAGTGAATATGGATCATCCGCAAGTAATTGAAATTTGGAACAATGTATTTATACAATACAATCGTAAAAAAGATGGTAGCCTAGAGCCCTTGCCTTCTAAACATGTGGACACAGGTATGGGATTTGAGAGATTAGTGCGTGTGATTCAGGGAAAGCAAAGCAATTACGATACCGATGTATTTACGGGCACTATTGATATTGTTGCAAATATCACTGGAAAGAAATATGATTTTAGCGATACCAAAGAAGCAGTCGCTTTTAGGGTTATTGCGGACCATATTCGTGCAATTGCGTTTACCATTGCAGACGGTCAACTGCCTTCCAATACAGGCGCTGGATATGTGATTAGAAGAATTTTAAGAAGGGCAGTAAGATATTATTATTCCTATTTGGACTACAAGCAACCTTTGCTTCATCAATTAATGCCTGCGCTTGCAAAACAATTTGAAAATGTTTTTCCAGAATTAAATAGCCAATTGGAATTTGTAAGCAAAGTAGTCAAGGAAGAGGAAGAGGGATTTTTAAGGACTTTAGAAAAAGGATTAAAACGCATTGACGACATCATTAATACACATGAAAAAGGAGCTACTATTGAAGGTAAATTAGTGTTTGAATTATTTGACACTTATGGATTCCCTGTGGACTTAACCAGATTAATTGCAAGTGAAAATGCTTTACAAGTGGATGAAGCTGGATTTGAAAACGAAATGCAGCAACAAAAAAATAGAAGTAGAGCAGCCACTGCCGTAGATACAGGCGATTGGATTTTAATTGGCGAAGATACCCCAACTCAATTTGTGGGCTATACTCAAACGGAGGAAAGTACCCTGGTTACTAAATATAGAAATGTAAAAGCAAAAGGAAAAGAGGGCTATCAATGGATTTTGGCAAGCACTCCTTTTTATGCTGAAAGCGGAGGACAAGTGGGCGACAAAGGGACACTGACCTTCGAAGATGGTTCTATTATTGAAGTAACAGATACTAAAAAAGAAAACAATTTATTTATTCACTTCACCGATCACTTACCTGCCACAATAGGAAGCAAAGTAAGGGCGAAAGTAGCTTCGACACAAAGAGCCAACACCACTAAACATCACTCTGCTACACACTTACTGCATGCAGCATTAAGAAATGTACTTGGAAAACATGTTGCACAAAAAGGAAGTTTAGTCAACGCCGATCAATTAAGATTTGACTTTTCCCATTTTGCAAAAATGACGGATGCCGAAATTGCAAGTGTTGAAAAAATAGTGAACGAAAAAATAAAAGAAAACGTACCAGTCATCATCAATGAAATGAGCAAGGACGAGGCCATTGCATTAGGGGCCATGGCTTTATTTGGAGAAAAATATGGCGACAAAGTGCGTGTCGTAGTCATGGATCCTGCTTATTCAATTGAGTTATGTGGTGGTACCCATGTTGGCTACACTGGAGAGATTGGTGACTTTGTCTTAAAGGCAGAAGCCTCTGTTGCTGCAGGTGTAAGAAGAGTGGAAGCTGTAGTGGGTGATGCAGCTGCAAAATATTTGACTGAAGTAAAAGAAAAATTGCATAAGCAAATCATACAATTAACAGAAGGATGTGCGGGTGTTGCTTTAAAATTAAATAGTCATTTTACAGCTCCGGAATGGAATGAAAGTTCTAGTGTGGATGTATTGAATGACACGATTAGTTCTTTACAGAGTAGTCAAAAAGAACTTAGCAAAAAACTAGAAAGTCAAGAAGCATTGTTGGTGAATGAGTTATTTGAAAAGTACCGTACTCAATTTGAGACGATACATACTATCTCTTTCTTGGGCGTTCAATTGACTTTAAGTAGTGCTGATCATTTAAAAAAATTAGCACACCAATTAAGTGCGTTACATGAAAACGCAGTAGTTATTTTAGCAGCTGAAGTTGGGGGAAAAGCAAATATTGCATTAGCCTTAAGCGAGTCTATTGCCCATACCAAACAATGGCAAGCACCTGTCATTATCAAGGAAAAGATTGCACCCCTTATTAAAGGCGGTGGTGGCGGACAAAAAACCTTAGCCACTGCAGGTGGTCAAGATGCCAGCCAAATTCAAAAAGCAATTGAAGTGATTAGGGAAATGCTTTAAGTACATTTTACATAAATAAATGAAATTCAAGGCCTTAGAAAAATTTAATTACTTCTAAGGCCTTTTTCTTGACAAAATTGATTTAAAATTAACATTTGCGAATTAATTCGTAGTTCAATAAAATCCTTATTTTTGGTCTACTAAAATATTCGTATTCACATTAGCTGGTACTTATTTTTTACAAAAATGAACATTAAAAATTTACACATGAAAAAAATGATTCTTGGAATAACTACCCTGTTATTGATAAGTCTTTCACTTTCCGCTCAAGAGGTAGTGATTGCTAAAAAAAATGATAAAGACACTGCCAATAAGCCTTTAATGGTCATTGATGGGGTTATTTCTGTAAACACAAACATGAATGAGCTATCTCCCAACGATATACAATCCGTAAGCGTGTTAAAAGGCAATAATGCTTCCAAAAAATATGGTGACCAAGGAGTGAATGGAGTGATAGAAATTACAACCAAAAAAGCACCTAAAGTAATCAAAGTGGATACCTCAATTAATATGACGGTATTGGTAGACGGAGACAATGTAACTATCAATGGGGTGCCTGTAGATAAAAATGATCCTAGGATTATGAGAAGAGGGAGAGTAATGATCGCTAAAGGTAAAAGAAATGGTGAAACTGTTACTATTAAAGGAGATTCGGTGACTGTTACAAATATTGATATCGCAGCAATTGATGAGGATGCTGTAGATATGATGGCCCCTCCGCCTCCACCTCCTCCAATGAATAAAGCATTTTTAGGCGTCATGACCGAAGTGGCTGTTCAAGAAAAAGGCGCTGTGATAAAAACAGTGAGTGAGGAGAGTCCTGCAAAAAAGGCTGGATTAAAGGAAAACGATATAATCACAAAAATTAACAATCAAACTATTGACGGACCAAAATCATTATACGAAGCCGTTGGACAATACCAACCTGATGAAAAAATAACCATTACCATTACAAGAGCGGGTAAAGAAAAAAAGATCAATGCAACCTTGGCTAAGAATAAAGCGCAGGAGGAAAACAATGTATTTTATTTTAATGCGCCTGATGGCAATATACCTAACATCATGCGTCGCGGTTTTAAAATTGAACCAGATGCTAATTTTGAAATGCCCTCTATGCCAGGACTTAATGGCATTATCAATAGCATGAATAGAAAACCAAAAATGGGAATTTCCATAGAGGATCTTGAAACTGGAGCGGGTGTGAAAATTAAAAATGTTACTTCTGGATCCCCGGCTGAAAAAGCAGGCTTAAAAGTAAACGATATTATCACGAAGTTGAATGACAAAAAAATAAAAGAGGTTACTGACTTGAAATGGGAATACTTACAAGAAGGACAAACCTTAAAGTTCACCATTCAAAGAAATGGAGAACAAAAAAATATAGAGGTTAAAATACCTAGAAAACTAAAAACTGCCGATTTATAGTCGCGTTTCCATCGTTAAACGAATAAATAGCCCTCTAGGTACTTAGGGGGCTTTTTGTATCCATGGACAGGTGAGTAAAAATGCCCCATTTAGTGTATTTTTGTTGCATGTTGGATATGGGAAAATATGAAGCAGTGATTGGGCTAGAAATTCATGCACAATTGGCTACCGCAACAAAATTGTTTTGCGGAGATGCCACTGGTTTTGGAGCAGATCCCAATACACATGTCAGTCCTATCACTTTAGGCCATCCTGGCACCCTTCCAAAAACAAATGTCAAAGCAGTTGAATATGCAATCAAAATGGGCCTGGCTTGTGGGTGCACCATTGCTGAAGACAATTATTTTGCAAGAAAAAATTATTTCTACCCGGACCTTCCCAAAGGTTATCAAATATCACAGCATACAACGCCCATTTGTGTTGGTGGACAGGTGTCAATTAACAGTTTAAGCGGACTAAAAAATATTGAATTAAATAGAATCCATTTAGAGGAAGATGCGGGAAAAAGCATACATGATCTCTCCCCTACCCATACACTTATTGATTTCAATCGTGCCGGCACCCCCCTCATAGAAATAGTCACTGAACCCTGTCTTCATTCAGCGGAGGATGCTTTTTTATATGTTACTGAAGTAAGAAAGTTAGTAAGGTGGTTAGGCATTTGTGATGGCAATATGGAAGAAGGAAGCTTACGGTGTGATGCCAATATCTCCGTTAAATTAAAAGGAGATCCCAATTTGGGCACGAGAGTAGAAGTGAAAAATTTAAATTCAATTCGTAATATCAAAAAAGCAATCGAATATGAAATTGAAAGGCTGATTTATTTAAAAGAAACGGGGGTTGATATAATACAACAAACAAGAAGCTTTGACGCGAATAATGACACTACTTTTTCAATTCGCGACAAGGAAGACGCAAATGATTACCGTTATTTTCCTGACCCTGATTTAGCCCCTTTTCATTTGACGAAAGCATATATCGCAGCAATAAAAGCAGCATTACCTAGTTTACCCAATGAGTTAAAAATAGTTTTGAAAAAGACCTATGATTTGCCCGATTACGATATTGACCAATTATGCGAACATAAGGAGGAAGCTGATTTTTACCTAGCACTCACAAAGGAAACAACACATTATAAAGCTGCGGCCAATTGGATGATTGGTCCTATTAGAGCCTATTTAAATGAAACAGGTACTGGCTACGAAATGTTATACGAGGCCCTCCCCAATATTGTTGCGTTAATGGAAATGGTAGAAAAAGGACAATTGAACTTTTCAGTAGCTTCAGGCAAGGTATTTAGTGCAATCATACAAGCACCTCAATCCCCTATTGAATATGCAACAAAGCATAATTTAATCCAAACACAATCAACGGACGAAATTGAAAAATGGATCGAGGAAATATTAAACGAACATCCCGATAAAGTATTGGAATACAAAAAAGGCAAGAAGGGACTCATTGGCTTATTTATGGGAGAGATTAAAAAAAAGAGTCAAGGAAAAGCCGACCCAAAAACAACCACACAATTATTAGAAAAAAAATTAACTTCCTAAATTTAAGTACATGAAATACAATTCACTTCGTCTATTATTCATCATTGTGATGACTGCATTATTAAGCTGTAACGCTAAAAATAATGAAGGCCGTTATTCAATAGCAGGAACTATCCAGAATTCAGAAAACAAAAAACTAGTACTTCAGGAAGTGCCCTTTGACGGTAAGGAAATAATCACCCTTGATTCTGTGACGTTAAAAAAGGACGGAAAGTATAATTTTAACTTTATTTCAAAAACTGAAGGTTTATACATCTTAGCCATTGAAAATGATACCCTCCATAATTTTTCAATTGTATTCGTGAACGATGAAAAAAATATTCAAATAAATGCGGATCCAGGTAAAATGGAAACTTATACAATCAAAGGATCCAATACTAGTGCGTCTTTATTGACTTTTTTAAAAGAGTATAAATCAAAAGATATTGGCATTTTTGAAACAATGAACAAATTGGCCGAATTGCAAAATTCCAATGGAGCGGGCGCCGCAATTGATACTTTGCAAAAAGAAAGAAATAATAAAATAGCGGACTTAAATACATTTACACAAAACGCAATAAATAATGCCTCGAATGCTTCCATGATTTATTACTTATTGGGTTTAAGTATGAGATCGATGGAAACCTCACAGGTCCTGGCACTTGCAAAAGCAGCGGCAGAAAAAACAAAATCTGAAGCTTTAGTGAATTTCGCCACTTCCTTGGGTAATCAAATTCAAACCAATGTAAAGCCTGGTGCCATTGCCATTGGGCAGCCCGCTCCTGAAATAGCATTGTCAGATCCTAAAGGAAAAATAATTACCCTTAGTAGTTTTAAAGGAAAATATGTTTTGGTAGATTTTTGGGCAAGCTGGTGTGGACCATGCAGGGGTGAAAATCCCAATGTGGTGCAGGCGTATGAAAAATTCAAAAAGAAAAATTTCACCGTATTGGGTGTATCACTTGATGAAAGTAAGGAGGATTGGGAGGATGCCATTAAAGCAGATAATTTAAACTGGCAACATATAAGTGACCTTAAAAAATGGGAAAGCACCGTGGTAAGCACGTACAAAATTGAAGGCATTCCTTACAATGTATTAGTGGATCCAAATGGAATTGTAATTGCAACAGAATTAAGGGGGCCTGCTTTAGAGGAAACACTTAAGAAGTTTATAAAGGAGTAAGCTTTATAAAGGTTGTTTAATAAAGGTTTTAATCAAGGCGGGCAATAGTATTAAATTGGTAAAAGTACTCACTACCAAAGTGAGTGAAGTTAACCAACCTAATGCTTTTGTGCCACCAAAATCACTAAAGCAAAATATAACAAACCCGGCTACTAAAACGAGTGAAGTATAAATAATACTAATTCCGGTATGCTTAATGGTTTGAACCAAAGTAAGTGCAACCTGATTATTTAAATGGGGCAATTCCTGCTTATAGTTAATTAAAAAACGAATTGTAACATCAATCGCAATACCCAGCGCAACACTAAACACGAGTACAGTTGAAGGCTTTAGTGCAATTCCCGTCCAACCCATCATACCCGCTGTAATTAAAAGAGGTACAATATTGGGAATTAAAGAACACATTAAAATTGGGAAAGACCTAAATAAGAAAATCATACAAATTGCAATTAGCAAAAAGGCCCAAAATATAGATTCACTCAATCCGCGAATAATAAAATTACTTCCTTCCAAAAAGGTAACACTGCTTCCGGTAATTTTGATATCATACTTACTACTATCAAAAATAGATTTTGTTGCACTGTCTAGTCTATTCAAAAATGCAGGCAATTGCGCACTACCAATATCTTTCATATTGACACTCACCCTTGTAGCTCTTTTATCTTTGTCAATAAATTTACTCAATAATTGAGTTGGATTATTCGCATTGGCGTTAGCATTTGCTTTGGTATTCGCAGCAGATAAATAGGGTGCGATAAACGCCATTTCGGCGGTTGTAGGGACGGTATACTGCATACTATCTCCATCATAATAAGTTTGCTTAGCAAATTTCATCCCTTCCACTAAACCAATAGGTTTGCCTAATTCGGGTTGTGCACGTAAATATTCATGCAACAAATCAATATCTTCTAAAGGACGAATATTTCTGGTCAACCCATTTTTCTTTTTGGTATCAATGACTATCTCCACTGGCATTACCCCACCTCCTTCTTGCTCAAACCATTTAAGGTCGGTATATAACTTGTCTTTTTTAGGTAAATCATCCACGATAAAAGCTTCTTTTTTGATATTCATCAATCCAATTAAAGAAACAATCACTAATAAAATAGTGATGCCAAAAACCCACTTGGTGTGCAAAAATGTCCAACGTTCAATTTTGACCAATATGCGTTCTAAAAATTTATTGTCTAAATACTGTACATGTTTGGCTTGAGGAGCTTCTAAAAATGTTAATACAGGTGGGATGAAAAATAGGCTAATAAAAAATATTGCCATGATATTTAAGCCAGATACCCATCCAAACTCTTTTAACAATGGACTTTTAGTCAAGGCAAAAACAAAAAAGCCGATGGCAGCAGTTATATTACAAAACAAGGTTACAATGCCCATTCGGCCTACCATTTGTACGATTGCCTTTTCCTTATCCTGTGTTTCCTTATAAGCCGTATGGTACTTATTTAAAAAATAAATACAATTGGGGATGCCAATGACCACAATAAGTGGTGGTATCAAAGCGGTTAATAAAGTAATTTTCTGCCCCATTAAAACCATGGTCCCTAAACTCCAAATCACCCCCATGGCCACTACGGCTAAACTCATTAACATTGCTGAAAAGGACCGGAAAAATAAGTATAAAGTAACCGCACATAAAAACAAAGAGCCAAACAAAAACCATAACATTTCTTTTTTGATTCTATCTGCCAAAATAGTTCTGATATAAGGTAGACCACTCATGTGCAAATCCAATTTCGTGGCTGCGCTAAATGCATTTAATTGGTTCGTTAGCTGATTGATGATTTTTGTTCTGGAGGCACTATTAATCGAATCAGGCACAAAGCTGACTGCCATGATATAGGCATGGCTATTGGGATTGTATAATAAGTTTTTATAAAAAGGGAGTTGTTCAAATGCAGCTTGATGCGATTTTAAAATAAGCTCATTGGTATAGGGTGGCTCAAAAATTTTATGCGCAATGAATTTATTATTAATAGTGTCTTTAGATAAGTTATAGGCAAATGGAACACTTAAAACATCGGTAACCCCCGGAATCGCCTTAATGGATTGATGCAATCCAGCGAGTCTGTTAAATGTAGCAGTAGTATATACACTGTCCGACTGAAAGCCAATGACCATTGTTGTGCCGTCAACACCAAATTGCTTTACAAAATTTTTATAAATGATGAATTTTGCGTTGTCCTCGGGGATGGCTTTGGTAAACTCGTAGCTTAATTTAATTTGTGCCGCAAAATATCCCATAATTAGGGTTGTCAATGTCAACACTACCAAGCTAGTTATTTTATACTTAACTATTTTTTGACCTAATTGATACCACATAATAATTGAGATTGTAGATATTTAAAGGATCCAAAGATACGCCATTAGCTGCGTAAGCATACCAATGGCAAATCCAACAATCAACTCTTTTTTGGTATGGTCGCTAACAATCATTCTTGCACTAATAACAAGTGCAGCAACTAACACGGCGAGCACCAACCAAAATAAATTATTGAGAGAATAGTAATAGCTAGTCAACCCTACCGCCATCAACAACCCACTTATTCCGATGGCGTGCAAACTCACTTTCATAAAATTATTAACCACCAATCCAATACTCGTAGCGATGAAAATACCAAAGTAAAAAAACTTAAGTGCTAGTGGTTGGTCCGTAAAATTGCGACTCAAATAATACATCCACCAATAAAAAAACATCGTAATTACGTAGGGAATAATGCGTTCTTTTTGAGTACGTAAAAATATACTGTCGCTAAATTTTAATCGCCACAATAAAAAAACAGCAAAGGCTGGGAAAAAAGCGGTAAGCCAAAACACACTAAATACCCTCAACTTTAATTGCCAGTCGGTGATACTTGCAAATTCATAGGGCACCACCTGTATTAAAAAAAATATAAAAAATGTGGGCACAAATAAAGGATGGAAAACGTAGGAAGCAAATTGCGCAACAAAGTGAAGTGGTTTTGATGGGGTATTTTCCATAGTAATTTTAATGGTTTATCAACTATAGTTCTTTTCTAAGCCTAGCAACCGATATATTTAGTTGTTCTCTATATTTTGCAACTGTTCTCCTAGCTATATTATAGCCTTTTTCTTGAAGCTGATCCGTTAGCTCATCATCACTTAAGGGCTTATGTTTATTTTCCTGCTCAATAAGTTCCCCTAAAATTGCCTTCACTTCCTTCGTACTCACTTCCTCCCCGGAATCCGTTGTCAAAGATTCACTAAAAAAGAATTTTAGTAAATAAGTGCCAAATTCAGTTTGCACATATTTACTATTGGCCACCCTGCTTACCGTAGAAACATCCAAACTTGTTTTCTCCGCAATATCCTTAAGGATCATTGGACGCAGCTGAGTGGTATCGCCACTTAAAAAAAAGCCTTCTTGGTGCAATAAAATTGCACGCATGGTCATGAGTAAGGTTTGTTGTCTTTGTTGGATCATTTCAATAAACCACTTAGCCGCATCAATTTTCTGTTTAATAAAAAATACGGCTTCCTTTTGTGCTTTATCTTGCTTTTGGCCACGATCATACTCTTTAAGCATCATTTTATAATCGTCACTAATCACCAATGGTGGCGCATTCCTACTATTTAAACTAAGTTCTAATTTCCCATTATTAATGAGTACGGTAAAATCAGGGATAATGTATTTTTCAGCTTCACTGTGTTGACCTAATTCTGCTCCAGGCTTGGGATTTAAGGTAATAATTTGATGTAACACATTTTTGATAGCCACTTCTGACAAATGCAAACTTTTCTGAATTTTATCATAATGCTTACGCGTAAATTCTTCGAAATACTTGTCCATAATTTGAATCGCATAAAGAATATCTTCTTTATGCTCTATTCTTTTTTCCTCCTCCTCATCTTGGAGTTTTCTTCTTAATTGCAATAACAAACACTCCTGTAAATTTCTTGCCGCGATGCCTGCTGGGTCAAAGGCTTGTATTTTTAATAAAATAGCTGCAATTGTTTTTTCCTCCACCAACATGCCTTGTTTAAAAGCCAAATCGTCAGCAATCGATTGTAAAGCCCTTCTTAAATACCCGTCATCATCTAAACTTCCTATAATTTGTTCGGCAATTTTAAAATCATCTTCCCCCAAAGCCAACATATTTAATTGATCCATCAGTAAATCATGCAAGCTAAGTTCAGCTTTGATTGGCGTTACTTTATCATCGTCTAATTCAGGGAAATAATCGTCCTTGGTTTTATAATCTGCGATGTCACCATCATCATCATAATTATATTCATTCAATTCTTCATTACTCAACTCATATTCATCCACCGGAACAGCCTCTTCGTCGTCATTGATACTTTGCAAAAGTTCATCCTTCATTTCTTCCGAGGCAGTAGATGCATCCCCTTCAAGTAGGTCTAAATTCACTTCCAAGGCTGGATTGTCTTCCAGCTCTTCCTTTACCCTTTGTTCAATTTGAGCACTAGGTAGCTGCAACAATTTCATTAATTGTATTTGTTGCGGCGACAATCTTTGTAATTGCCTTTGTTGTAATGACTGACCTAATGACATATTAAAACTTTAAGAAAGCGATGCTTGTAAAACAGCTAAGAACTTAGCTCCTTTTTCATGCACTTGCGCTTCACTCCAAGTTAAACTAATGGCCGTTGAAATACACTTACTCATGATGGCATCACTTTTTTCAAACTGCGTCGTTTGCAATGCAGTTAAAGCATTTTGTTGCGCTTCATTTAAAGCATATAAGCTTTTAGCGGTTTTTAAATGATCCCACTTGCGGATATAATGCCAGTTATTCGCGAACCAATAAAAATTACCCGCTAAAATACCTGCTTCTTTAAAAGCAGCGATTGCCTTTTCGGTTTGTGCTTGTGTCGGCAAAAACCAAGTTAAAAAACTAAAGCTATCTCCTGCCGGATCTGGCACCACTCTAAAGTGAATACCTGGTACTTGTTCTAAATAAGATCTTAAAATTAGATTATTGCGTTTTTGTAATTCCAGGAAAGTATTCAATTTGCGAATCTGCGCCAAACCTACTGCAGCATGCAATTCGCTAATTCTAAAATTATACCCTAAAAAAGGATGCAGGTCTGCTCCACGGTCTACGCCAAGATGATCGTGTCCATGATCGGTAAATGCATCCGATTTAATATATACCTCTTTATTATTGGTCATTATCACACCCCCTTCACCGCAGGTAATGGTTTTAACAAAATCAAATGAGAATGTACCCGCATCTCCAATGGTACCCAATGCCTGACCTTTATAGGTTCCGCCAATACTTTGACAAGCATCTTCTAATAATATTAATTGATGTTCAGCACAAATTGCTTTCAATGCATCCATATCGGCCATACTACCGCACATATGTACGGGCATCACACATTTTGTTTTTGGGGTAATCGCCGCCTTCACTGCTGCAGGTGCCAAAGTCAATGATTCGTCAATATCTACCAAAACAGGGATCGCGCCCATACTTAAAATTGCTTCAAAACTGGCCACAAAAGTAAATGCAGGCATAATTACCTCGTCTCCAGCACCCACCCCTAAAGCAGCCATGGCCGTAGTTAAGGCTGCTGTACCACTGGAAGTAAGTTGCGCATATTCACAACCAAATGTTGTACAAACAGCAGCTTCTAGTTCCTTGGATTTCCAAATACCCTTGCGCGGGCCATCAAAGCCATAGCGCATTAAAATACCTGTCTCAAGGACATCATTTACTTCTTTTCTTTCTTCATCTCCAAAGAATTCAAAACCTGGCATAAACTTGATTTTTAAGTCAAACAAAGGTAGCTTAAAAAATGAAAATTGGGTGTTTTTCAGTAAATTGCGCCTGTAAATAAACCTATAGAATTTTATGGAATACAGCAAATTGATCTCGGTTTCTGGGATGTCTGGATTGTTTGAATTAGTGACAAGTAAAAATGACGGTGCTATTGCCACTTCATTGGAAAATAACAACACTCAATTTATTAGCTCAAGAGCACACCAATTCTCTCATTTAGAGAGCATTGAAGTATATACAACGCATGAAAATGTGTTTTTAGCCGAGGTATTTATTGCCATGGGGAAGTCAAAAGAGGCTTTACCAAATGAAAAAGACCCAAAATCAGTAACTGCCTACTTTAAAAAGGTTTTCCCTAAAATGGACTTTGAAAGAGTGTACGGAAGTGACATGAAAAAAATGGTAAAATGGTATGCTCAATTGCAACAGCACAATGTAGAGCCAGTTATTCCAACTGAAGAGGAATCCGATGAGGCTTAGTTTTTTCTGAAATAGCGAAAGAACTTAAATAATTATATAAAAAGCTTACCCAATCTAGGGTAGGCTTTTTTTTATCCTTAAATTGCAACTATAGAAAATATCTATCAATAAGCAGTTATGAAAAAAGCAGTATTATTTTTGATTGTATGTTGTTTCATCCATGGGCAAATAATGGCACAAATAGTGCCGGATAAAGCAGAAGCTAAGTGGGTGAATAAGCATTTTAAAGCACTAAGCTTAAGTCAAAAAATTGCACAATTAATGATCATCAGAGCGCATAGTGCTTGGAATGAAAAACAAATTGATACCATCGCGCAAATCATAAAAAAGTACAATGTTGGTGGGTTGTGTTTTTTTCAAGGGGGTCCTGTTCGAGAAGCCATGCAAACCAATTACTACCAATCAATTGCAAAAACGCCATTATTAATTACCATGGATGCGGAATGGGGCGTTGGCATGCGTTTGGATAGTGTTGATATGTTCCCGAGGCAATTGCTAATGGGTGCGATTAGCAACGATACCCTTATTTATCAAATGGGTGCCGCAATTGCAGCACAATGCAAGCGACTAGGCATTCAGGTAAATTATGCCCCAGTGGTTGATATCAATAATAACCCCAGCAATCCTGTAATCAACGATCGCAGTTTTGGACAAAACAAAGAGCGTGTAATACAACATAGTTTGGCTTATATGAAAGGGTTGCAAGACAACGGCGTGATGGCAACCGCGAAACATTTTCCAGGCCATGGGGATGTAAATGTGGACTCTCATTTAGATATACCCATCATTAACAAATCAAGGGCGGATTTAGATTCCTTAGAACTTGCTCCCTTTAAAGCCTTAATCAAAGCGGGTGTAGGCTCAGTGATGGTAGCACATTTATCCGTACCTGCTATTGATAGCACTCCAAAATTTGCAACTTCCTTGTCCCCAAAAGCAGTAAATGATTTATTGAAAACCGAATTGGGCTTTACTGGCTTGACCGTAACGGATGCACTTGAAATGAAAGCCATTAGCAACTATTTTCCCAATAGCGAAGCGAATGTTCAGTCAATATTAGCGGGCAATGATATGCTTTGTTTACCAAGCAATATACCAGAGACCATCAAAAAAATTAAAGCGGCGATTAAAGAAGGTCGAATTTCAAAACAAGACATTAATGAAAGAGTACTCAAAATATTGACCGCCAAATATAAGTATGGCTTAGCCAATAACTTATGGATAGACACGACCAATATCGTAGCAGATTTAAATAGTCAAGTAGCGGGCGTTAAATCAAAAATGGCCATAGAGTCACTCACTTATTGCAACGCACAATCGACCGCTGTATTGGATAAAAAAATACCTACCGCATACATTGCCTTGAATTGTGATAAGCCCACTCTTTTAACCAGTTCTCTAAATAGCACTTACGGTGTAAAAGTATTTTATGTGGGTACAAAAGACAGTATTGCATTAACGCATTTAACCGATAGCCTAAAGCAATACCAACAAGTGATTGTAGGCCTGCATAATTATAACCGAAGACCCGCTAATCATTTTCAAATCAACAACGCTTTTATTCAATTTTTAAATGAAGCGCATCCTGCAAATTGGACCCATATTATATTAGGCAATCCCTATGCAGTGAGCGAGTTTAAATCCATTCATAATATTTTATTTGCCTACGAAGACAATGACTTTTCTCAAAAAGCAGTTTTAAAATGGCTAGAAGGAAAAGTGAAAGCAAACGGAAAATTGCCAGTCACCGTGAGCGATAATTTACCCTATGGCACTGGGAATACAAAAATTCAAAAGTTAGCCGTAATAGATACACTCGTGCTTGATGCGATTGAAAAAAAAGCCATTCCTGGATGTCAAGTATTGGTTGTAAAGAACAATGAAATTGTTTTTAACAAAGCCTACGGAACCACTGCAGGGGAAGGTTCTACGCCGGTTACGTTAAATACTTACTACGACCTAGCTTCCGTTACTAAAATTACGGCTACTACGGTTAGTATAATGAAGCTTGTTGATGAAGGAAAAATAGATATCAATAAAACAATTGGAGATTATTTACCCTGGGTAAAAGGAAATGCAAAAGCAAAAATTACTTTAAAAGATTTACTACTACATCAAGCTGGTTTATTCCCTTATATTAAATTTTACGAATCATTACTGCAAAAAAATGGAAGCTTTAAGCCTGGATTGGTAAGCAACGAAAAAAATGAAACCCATCATCAATTTATTAGTCCCAATAAATATTTGATTGACACTTGGATGGATACCATACAAAATCAAATTTTAAAAAGTCCAATAACGGAACCAGGGAAGTATGTATATAGTGATAATGATTTTATATTCTTGGGAAAAATCATTGAAAAAGTCACTGGTAAGAGTTTGCAAGTATACACACAACAAGCGTTTTACCAACCTTTGGGAATGAGCTCAACCGACTACTTGCCCTTAGATAAAACAACTGTAGATAATATTGCAGCTTCTGAACTTGATAATTATTTTAGAAAAGAATTAATCAGAGGAAGTGTGCACGATGAAGGCGCTTCCACCATGGGCGGCATTGCCGGACATGCGGGATTATTTAGCAATGCAACTGATTTGGCTAAACTTTATTTAATGTTAATGAACAAGGGCAGCTGGAATGGCCAACAATATATTAAATCAAGCACCGTGAACTACTTTACTGCTTATCAAAACGAAAGCAGAAGAGGTTTGGGTTTTGACAAGCCTGAAAAAAACAATAAAACAAGCACAGCACCTTATCCAAGTTTAAGTGCAAGTGCTTCTACTTTTGGACATACCGGATATACAGGCACCTGCGTTTGGGCTGATCCTGAAAAAGGCATCATTTTTATTTTCCTGAGCAACAGGGTATTTCCAACAAGAGACAATAAAGCATTTAGCGCATTAAATTTGAGACCCCATATTCAAGAAGCGATTTATAAGGCATTTGAATAATGAAATATTTCGCCACGATATTATGCATGGCAATTGCTTTTTGCACAAATGGCCAAAACCCATTGAGCGGAATTGGTCAGTGGAGAAGCCATTTTGACAACCATAGTTTTCATCAAGTAGTTAAAGGCGATGCCATTTATGCGGCAAGTCCTTACCAAATTTTTCGTTTACAGGGAGATAAATCCTATAGCATTGATAAATCAAATGGCTTAAGTGATATTGGTATTCAGCAAATTGCATGGGATCAAAATGAACAGCAACTTGTAGTGATTTATAACTCAAGCAATATTGATATTGTAAAAGACGAACAAGTTTTTAATTTGAAATCGATTGAGCTGTCAACACTTTATCCTGATCGAAGAATCAATGCCTTTCATATATATAATCAATGGGGGTTTGCCGCTACGAATTTTGGCATAGTAGTCATTGACTTAATACAACATGAAATAAAAGAAACCTGGTTTCCGAATAACAATCAGCAATCCACTAAAACATACGATTTGGTCATTGCCCGTGATAGTTTATTTGCTTTAACAAATAACGGTTTATGGGCAGCTGCCATTGGATTGTCAAACCCTTCCATTGGCAAATGGGGGCCCATTCTTACCTATCAAAATCAGTCGCTCAAAAATATTACACAAAGTAAAGGACAAATTTATGTAGGAAACGAAAGTGCACTTTTCCAATACCCCAATACGAGTCCAATATACCAAAATGTAAATGCTATCATTAGCAGCATAGATACCAGTATCAATCAACTTATTGTAGGCATTCGCTATCCTACACAAAAAGGACAATTAGTACAAATCAATCACAATAGTGCATCAATCATCATTGATAGCAATATCCTAAGCTACCCAAAACAAACCTTGGTGAATGGTAACGAATATTGGATTGCAGACAGCATTAAAGGATTGCTGTATAAAAATAATACCAGTTTCGCATGGCGCGATATAAGTGGCTTGAAGGCAACTGTGAAAGGAACTGGCGCGATCAATGAAAATATTTTTCTCGCACCTTATGGCAATACCAGTAATGGATTTGCAAAACTAGCCGAATCTGGATGGCAACATATTATTAATGATGGGGGTGCTCCAATTCCCATGCTAGGCAATGCCGCCGCATCCAATGTAGATGATGTTTATTGGTTTACCAACAACAACTCCTTTGTTCGTATAGTAAACAATAAAGTTGAAATAATTCGTCCTAATAATTTGGTAGGAGATTTTAAGCAATTACAAATTGATCCAACCAATACTTTATGGGCAATACAAGATCAACAAGGTCTGGTGAAATATTCAAATGGCAACTGGACAAATATTGCAATACCTACTGGATTTTCAAAAAACGGCCTTGATCGCTTTGTGCTAAATAACCAAGGACAGGCATGGATCATTGCCCCAAATCGCACAGGTATCTACTTATACCAATCCAATACTTTTTTCTCGAATGAAATATGGAAACAACTGGGAACGAATAGCAATAATGGTAATTTGCCAAGTACCAATGTAACCAGTGTTGCCAATGACTTAAAAGGAACTGTATGGGTAGGCACCGATAATGGAATTGGTATTTTCAATTGCGGCGATATCGCATCAGCTCCTTGCAATGCCTATTTACCCATTGTCAATAACAATGGTTTTAACGGATATTTATTTCAAAAAGAAACGGTGAATTGTATTAGCGTGGATGGTGCGAATCGAAAATGGATTGGTACCAATAACGGGGCCTGGTTATTGAGTGAAGATGGACTTACCATTATCAATCATTTTACAAAAGTAAATAGTCCTCTACCTTCAGATACTATTGTACAAATACTCATTCAGCCAAAATCAGGGGAGGTATTTATCAATACAAACAATCAAATGGTGAGCTATCGAGGCACTGCCACTGCAGGAAATGAATTTCAAAATACGATACAAATATTTCCCAATCCAGTATCAAGTAATTTCAATGGAAATATTGCCATCAGAGGTTTAATTGACAATGCAATTGTAAAAATAACAGATTTGTCCGGAAAACTTTTGTATCAAACCAATGCACTAGGAGGACAAGCTTTATGGAATGTTCGTAATATTGATGGTTATAAATTGGCTTCGGGTATTTACCTTGTATTTGTAAGAGACCTTACAGGCGATGAACATGCAGTAGGGAAAATTGTAATTGCCGATGGTTACTAATCTATATCTAGTTCGAAATTCCTAAAGGGCTTGAAATTAAGCACACCCCTATCACCAACCATTACTCGATACATTATTTGTCTTGCTTTTTTAGTAGGAATTTTAATGGTTGTATCCGCATCATAAATTGGAAACTTCCTAAATAGAATGCCTTCCACCAATTTATATTCATCCTGGCCACGGTACCCTTTGCTTAATTGGCTATCATTGGTGATATCCGGAAAATAGATGGGCTGCAGAGACTCATTCTCTCTTGAGCTTACACAAAATAAATTTGTTTTCCCTGTTGGCTCAATGATATAAATAATTAAGTCCGGGAAACCATCCTGATTAAGGTCGTCAATTTCGGAAGAAGTCACGATGGCTTTAATATCCACGGCCACTTCTCTACTTTCACTTTTAAACCCAATAGGTTTAATACTTAAAACATTTTGATTCTTCGCGCGATTCATACAAGAAACCCGATACCCTACTTTACCAATTTTTAAAGTACTATCATATCTATTCGCTTTTTGAGCATGAACACTTAAGCCAATAAAAATAAAAACGATGCTAAAAAATTTGTACATTCGAAATAGAATTTAGGTACCCAAAGTTAATTGATAAGTTTTAATAAAAAACACCAAAACACCAAAGATGTCATTTTCAATTGATATTCAATCTATCAGCACATTTAAGCGTATACGCATTACTGACAACAGTTCAAATGTGCATATTGATATCATTAGCAAAGGTGGATTGTTAAATAGCTGGATACAGCCAAACAATTGGAATATTATAGAGGAAAATAACTTCAGTGATGGATGGGGGAAATTTGAAGCAAACGGATTTAAGAGTGGTAAAATGAATCCCTTTTCTTGTAGGTTATTCAATGGCCAATACAGTCATTTGGACAAGCAGTATACCATTGAAAAATTCTATTTAGGCAATCATGCCCTACATGGGTTAATTTACGATGTAAATTTCGAAGTTGCGGAAACAATCATTCAGGAAAATAAGGCAAGTGTACTCTTTTCTTACCACTACCAAAAAAGTGATCAAGGGTTCCCATTTGAATACACCCTACAAATAAAATGGACGCTTTTTGAGGACAATCAGATAGGAGCGGAAACAACCATCACCAATATGGAAAATACCGTTATCCCAATGATGGATGGATGGCATCCCTATTTTAAATTACAAGAAACTATAAATGATTGCAGTTTGCAATTTAATTGCGAAGGTATCCTTGAATACGACGAGGCCCTCATACCCACTGGTAAAGTATTACCCGATACCACTTATAACAATAAAACGACCATTGGCAATGCTGCATTAGACAATGGCTATTTATTAGATACCAATAATCGAAACTGCATTTTAGAAAATGACCAATATGTGTTAATTGTGCGACCTGATAAAAATTATTCCTATTTACAATTATATACACCCCCGCATAGAAAAAGCATCGCTATTGAAAATTTATCCGCTGCGCCGGATTGTTTTAACAATAAAATGGGGCTGCATTTAATGCAACCCCAGGAAGTTTGGACTTTAACAACGCAGTATCAATTAATTACCAAGTAACTATAAGTTTACAATTGCGGTTATACTAATTTCAACATTTACATTTCTTGGCAATGTTTTAACGGCCACTGTTTCACGTGCAGGAAAGTCAGCACTAAAGTAACTTCCATACACTTCATTTACTTGTGCAAATAATTGCATGTCACTTAAAAAAATAGTAGTTTTTACAATATGGTCAAAGCTTAATGAAGAAGCTACTAAAATAGCCTTGATATTTTCCATGACCTGTTTGGTTTCAGCCTCGATACTGTCGGTTACCAATTCCCCTGTAGCAGGGTTAAATGCAATTTGACCACTTGCAAATAAAAAGCCATTTGCAATCACTGCCTGACTATAAGGGCCAATGGGAGCGGGCACTTTATCCGTTTGAATTATTTGTTTTGACATATAAATGATATTTGATGCACAATTTCTTATTTTTCTATCAATTACACGCTTATTTTTGCAAAACAATACAAATAAAGTGGCCACATTTTTATATATAGATACCTCAGGTGAAAAAGCAACCGTTGCAATGAGCAATGACCACCATGTTTTGGCTTTGGAAGAAAATACACAGGCGAACACACATGCTGCATTTGTACAACCCGCCATTGAAAAAATCTTGCAATCAACCGGTATTTCAATACAAAGTATTGATGCGGTGGTTGTGACGATGGGACCTGGCAGCTATACCGGTTTAAGAGTGGGACTTGCCAGTGCGAAAGGCATTGCCTATGCCATTGAAAAACCATTAATTGGTATATCTACATTAACATTGCTGGCAAAACATGCCATCTCTAATATGAAAATCATCCATCAAAATGCAGCTACCCAAATATTTAGCATGATTGATGCAAAAAGAATGGAGGTTTTTGGTGCTATTTACAAACCTGATTTAACCGTCCTACAGGCAGAACAAGCCATTGTACTTGATGAGACTTTGATGCGTCAACTATTGGAAAACGGCCCCCTAGTATGCATCGGCAGTGGGGCCGCTAAAACTAGGGAACTCATTGCTGCAGCGGATTTATATTGCTTTGATGATCAATACAATATGGCTGATTTTACGCATCTTGCACTCGAAAAATGGGCAAAAAAAGACTTCGAGGACATCGCCTATAGCAGACCATCTTACCTGAAAGATTTCTATCAAGCACCCGCAAAAGGATCCAAGTAAGATCTAAGGTTCCAATTAGGAATGAAGTTTGTTCAGAATTTCCAAATTCGCAAGGAAATATATATTAATATTTAAATTAATAACGTAAATTTGGTAAACAATTAGTTTATAACCCCCAATTAACAGAATTGTAATGAATCAATCTTTACCCCAACTACAGTTATCTAATGGTAAGTCACCATTAAAAGTGGATTTGCTACACAGCAAAAAAGCGGCAATGATTTTAAGAGCTTTAAACCACAAATTGCGTCAACAAATAGTAAAACTAATTGATGAGCAACAAAAAATGACGGTTACAGAAATTTACGTAAAACTTCGTTTAGAGCAATCAGTTGCTTCACAACATTTAGCAATTTTAAGAAGAGCTGGTATTGTTGAAACTACAAGAGAAGGTAAATTTATTTTTTACACAGTGGACTATAGCAGATTGGAACAAATCAACCAATTTGTTGAGCAACTAGTTGGATAATATGGTTTTATCAATTGATCAATTTAAGCAACTGCTTGAGGACCCATTCATTGTTTTATTGGATGCCAGAATTCCTGAAGAATGGATGCAAGGCCATATCCCTAACTCCTTAAATATCACCCCCGCTACTGTAAAATATGCAGTAGCGATGGGGATGATTGACAAATCATCATCCATTGTATTTGTAATAGACCCCCAATTAGAAAAAGAAACAATTGCCTATTTTAAGGAAGCTGGATTTAGCAATATAAAAGGCTACTTAGAAGGAGGATTTTCAAGTTGGGAAAATGCAAATTTCAGAAAAGACATGCTCATTGAAGTTGAAGCAGATGAGTTGGCCATGGATATTCCATTTGATGAGTTCTTAATGCCATTAGACATAAGAGAGGAAGCACAATACAATGATGGGCATATTAAAAATGCTGTTTCCTTGCCACTTTCTGAATTCATGGATCCAGGCAGCATGTCAGAACTAGACGAACATTTTAATATTTATCTTATTAGCGATACAGGAAATATAAATTCACTTGCGGCGAGTATTTTAAAAAAACAAGGAATACATAATATTCGGGTTGTAACAGAAGGCTGGGAGGCAATTCTAAATTTAAAAGAGAAGTTTACTTTTGAAAGTATTAAAAAAGCCAACGTTACTAAAACAGATTCTACAAAAACTAGTTTTTTAGAAGACTAACTGATGCTTAAGAATAACTGATCCTATTGGTCCTAAGCTACTACCAAATTTGCATGCAAAGCAGCATCATAAGTATATTTCCAACGACGATGACTCCATAAATAATTAGATGGATGCTGCTTGACTTTTTCTTCCAAAATTTTTACATATAACTTAGTCAATTCGCCGTCTTTAAAATCATTGGGGCTGGTGGTCATCAATTCATATTCGGAGTGATAATATCCACGCTTAGTCCTATAAAAATGTACAAACACTTGAGCGGTATTATTTAGTTTAGCGCCTTTCTCTGGCCCTTTTACGAAAGGAGTGAGTTTGCCAAAGTAATTGATCCAGTAGGCTTGCAGTGGATTGCCTGGATTCTGATCGGCTGCTAGGGCCATCGCATATGGTCCTTCATTGGCATACTTATGAAATTGGGTGCGAAAATTGGTGGCCGGGATTAAGATGGAACCATACCTAGCCCTAATGTCATAAATTAATTTGTTAAACGCCTTATTACTTAATGGCATATAGACTGCTAAAAAAGGATGCTTCCCATATTTAGCCACTCCCCAATTGGCAAACTCCCAATTAAAGAAATGCCCTGCCATGATTTGCACTGATTGACCTGATGCATATAATTCATTGACAACTTCAATATTGGAGCTAAATCTTTTTTGAAATGTTTTGTCGGATATAGAAATCAATTTGATCGTTTCTATAAAAGAGTCTGTAAACTGCTGATAAAATGCTGTGGCTATTTTTTTTCTTTCTTGCTGAGATTTATCTGGAAAAGCAATGGCTAAATTCTGATACACTACTTCTACCCTATATTTTATTACTTTTCTCAATAAAAATGCAATCCCATCACTAATAAAATAAAGTACCCTCCAAGGCAATAATGAAATTAAATAAAAGAGGCTGTAAACAATAAAATACATAAATAAAATTTAGGGACGATTACTGGGGGTCGACCCATGCATCATTTTCTTTCAATAATAGTATCAATTCATCTACCGCTACTTCACTGTCAATATTTCTTTTCATTACTTCTTTCCCTTTATATAAAGTGATTTTGCCCAGACCGCTTCCTACATAACCAAAATCAGCATCCGCCATTTCACCAGGACCATTTACAATACAACCCATAATTGCAATTTTCACGCCTTTTAAATGATTGGTGACCTTCCTGATTTTTGCCGTAGTTTCTTGTAATTCAAATAATGTTCTTCCACAACTTGGACAGGAAATATATTCAGTTTTAGAAATCCTAGTTCGTGTTGCTTGTAGGATTCCAA
>CANKWR010000021.1 GCA_947487525.1 Bacteroidota bacterium | reverse complement strand
TTTGAGTGCCGACATTCAAGTGCCAGACTATGAAACGCGTATTGAGATATTAGAGAAAAAGATGAAGGCAGATGGTTTAGAAATGCCGAAGGAAGTGGTGAAGTATGTGGCGTATAATATCAATACGAATGTAAGAGAATTAGAAGGTGCCTTAATATCCTTATTGGCACAGTCTTCTTTGAATAAGAAAGAAATTGACGTTGAATTAGCGAAGAAGGTACTCCGCAACTTTGTGAAAACAAGTAGCAAGGAAATTACCATTGACGCGATTCAGAAAATGGTTTGTGAATTCTTTGAAGTGCCTTACGATAAATTGTTGCAAAAAACACGTAAGCGTGAGATTGTACAAGCGCGTCAAATTACCATGTTCTTGGCTAAGGCTTTCACGAAGAACTCTTTAAAAACAATTGGAGAGCATTTTGGTGGCCGCGATCATACTACGGTAATTCACTCTTGTCAAACGGTGAAAGATTTAATGGATACGGATTCCATGTTTAGAGAAAATGTAATGGAGTTGACGCAGAAAGTTCAGTTGGCGGCCATGTAATTAGGGCTTAAAACTTAACAAACCTGCTTCTTTAAAAATATATTGGACCGGAATGAACTTTATTTAGTTTATTCCGGTCTTTTTTTAGGAATTTAAAGAAACCCTGCTTATTTTTGCACCCCTCGAATGAGGTTCGGAGGAGAGGTGGATGAGTGGCTGAAATCAGTAGTTTGCTAAACTGCCGTACGGGTTAAACTGTACCAAGGGTTCGAATCCCTTCCTCTCCGCACTTAACAATAGTTCTTTTGGAGTTGAATACGAATACCGGTAAACAATATTTATAACGAAAGTTATAATGGAACGGGAAGTAGCGCAGGCCGGTAGCGCACTTGGTTTGGGACCAAGGGGTCGCAGGTTCGAATCCTGTCTTCCCGACAAAAAAGTCAGTAGCAATACTGGCTTTTTTTATGCCCCTACCTGAACCCGATTTGCCGAAGGCATAGTGCAGAAAAAATTTATAAACACAAGCTCGCTTGATGTTATATAAATTTTAAACTGCGCTTATCATTGCTACGCAATGAAATCGGGTTCAGGTAATAAAATAAAATTAGTAGGGAAGACAGTATTCGAACTACTCACGCATTTTGCACCGCCCACTCCAGGATGCCGGAGGGCAGCGACGGCAATCCCATTAAATGTAATTACTACAACAAGTGTATAGCCATAAAAAAAGAGAGCTTGATTGCTCTCTTTTTTCTATTCGAAATTTATGAATTATTCAGGAATTTCAATTTCACATAATTTTTCACCAGATAAGATCTTTGTGAAAACTAACTTTTTAGGTTTGAAAGTGGAACTTGGGTATTTGAAAGCCAACCATCCCGAAGCTTTATCACCCTTATACATATCTTTGAAATCAAACATTGGTTTTGGAGATTCCATTAATTCTACTGTACATGCTAAACCATCATCATCTAAAAGTTTAGTGTAAAATAAATTAGGAGTTGTTTTTTCATCTGTTAAACATTCAAGTGTAACCAGAACTGACAAACCATGGTCCTTTTTCTTAATTTCTTTGATCACCCCTTTCAAAGGAGTTGATTCGCTGGCAGTTGCTTTTTCGGTTGTCGTTTCAGTTTGGGTTGATGTTTCTTTTTCTTTCTCTTTTTTTCCTCCACATGCAAATAATGTCAAAGAAAGACCAAAGATTAATAGTTTTTTCATATTTTAAATTTTTATGTAGTTAAGTTATGAAGAAAATTTGATATTCTAATTTATTATTATAAGTTTTTTCTTGAATTTGTATTTTTGTAGGTTTAAAGTATGAAGTTCAAATAGTTAGGTTTAATATGATAGCTGGTTGCAATTCTTTAAATCTTATATTTCCTATATTTATATCAATATAATATCAATCCAATCCTCACCTATGCAACTCTACCAAGACCAACAATATCAAAATATAGATTATACAATAGAAGGATTACCAAAGGGGGAGTACGAGGCTTGTCATTTTTTACATTGCAATTTTTCCAATTTAGATATCGGAGGCTATGTATTTATTGATTGCATATTTGAGCAGTCCAATTTGAGCCTATTAAAATTAAACAATACTATTTTAAGGGATATTCAGTTTAATGGCTGTAAAATGATTGGATTGCAATTTGGGGATGCCAATGATTTTGGTCTTGCGGTGCAATTTGAGGGCTGCATACTTACCAATGCATCTTTTTATAAAACCAAGTTAAAGAAAACAAAGTTCATTGATTCAAAACTCAATGAAGTGGACTTTACAGAATCTGATTTAGCTGCAGCTGTTTTTACCAACTCCGATTTAAGCAATGCAATATTTTCATTTACAAACCTAGAACAAGTTGATTTTAGAGGTGCTATTCATTATGCTATAGATCCAGAGAATAATAAAATAAAAAAGTCAAAACACAATTTAACAGGACTGGAGGGATTGCTGTTAAAATATAATCTCATAGTAGACTAGCAAGTGCATAGCTATCTCGAGGCTATAAATACGATAATGCCTAAAATAACAACAATTGCTATAATTGTTCCACATCCTGAACCAAGTGTATCAAGAAAATTATCACCCTTGTCACGAGTAACTAAGCCGATAATAAAAGCAACAATAAGAATCCCAATTAAGATATGCATGGTCTTTAATTTTATTTTGATACTTTTTTCATTATAGTGGCCTCTCTTGCTTCTTTTTCCATCCAATGGTTAAATCTTCCCTTCTTAAAATATTCCGTTAAATATTCATAGTAAAATGAAATCAATCCCATTTTTTCATATTGAACCCAATGATATTTTTCGTGTAGTATTACTTGTTTTGAATTTTTATATTGTTTACTCATAAAAGTACCCAATGGAGGAATGGTTGATGCCCTCAATTGATTGGGAAGGTTAAAGGGTAAATTATAAATTCTGTACGTTTTAAAATAATTCAGTATGAATATGAATGCTACTATTATGAACAATGAATATTTTAAAAATTTGATTTTTCTCAAGGCTTAATTTTTTGTTAATATAATGAATTAATTTATAATATGTAATTTAAAGATATATTTTTATACAAATACTTACCTATGCGTTTTATCAAATCCCGTATCCGCAGCATTACAATCGCTTGTCTTTTTCTTTTGGGCATGATTAACAGTGGGGCATTGCATGCACAGGTTTTTGAACCGGGACAAATTAAAATGTTTTGGAAAGATAAATCAGGCAAGCCTTATCACAGCTTTGCAGCATTACGAAAAGATCATCCTGAGTTACTGTTTATCATGAATGCGGGGATGTATGATAAGTTACCATCGGCTCCACCACTAGGCTTATTTATTGAAAATAAAAATCAATTAAGGCCATTGAGAATTTTTGTAAATAAAAAATCAAACTATGGAACACCGCCTTCAGGTGTTTTTTTTATTGCGGGTTCAAAAGCCTATTTAGTTGTTGCCCACAATGGTGATCGTTTCCCTAATGCCAATTTTGCTACACAGTCCGGCCCTATGTTGTTAATTGAGGGGAAGGTCAATAAAAATTTACCTAAAGGGAACTACATCATGAGAAATGGGGTAGGTATTAGGCATGATGGTAAGGTTGTGTTTGGTTGCTTTAGAACCAATTTTATAGACTTTGCGAATTGGTTTAAAAAGCAAGGCTGTCGAAATGCCCTATTTTTAGATGGGGGAATTTCGGATTATTGGGAACCAACAAGTCCTATTGGTATAAATAGTACATTTTTAAATATCCAATACGGTCCCATGATTGGGGTGGTGAAGTAATTTGTAAACTATTTTGATGTGGAGAGATTCATTTATTTTTTCAATTCAATTTTTTGGAGTCTCCCAATTTTTATTTTTTGAATAATCAATAGTAGGGGCAATCCAATAGCCAGCAAAGGATAAAGGATGCAGAACAATATAAAATTAATTTCGTAGTAGGATAGGTTGGTAATATTTGCCAAATTAATTATAAAATCAGTACAATAATTATAGATAAAATAGATGACTTGATTCATACTCTTTTCTTTAAAATTTTAATTTGCTGATGGAAGTCTATGCATTTGATCAACATGAAGTAGATTATAAAGGGTATTCCAAATACGAGGTAAATTAAATTATCCATTGCATAGGATCGATCGCTACTTTGAAGAAATTGTATGGTTTTGTTATAAGCCAAGTCGGTATAAGAAAGTATTCCCGGGGCTAGCTTTACATGATTATTTTTGCAATAGGCCGTTTTGTCGTGACATACCCATGAACATTTATCCTTTATTTGATTTGCTGTATTAATAGTACCACGGTTGCCATATTGATGATTGCTTTTATCTTGGGTGAACCTTACTGATTCGTTGACTATGATCATCAGCAATATAGGAGCAAAAAAAATAAGCAAATTGCGTTTAATTTTTCCCATCTAATTGTAAAAAGCTTTGTTGAATTAAGTTATACCTAAATTTAAATATTTTTTTGATTTAATGTCAATTTTATTCAATCTATTGCACCACCATATAGTTCCAGCTATACATTGTATTTCCGGCAGGTGCTATAGTTGATGGATATACATAAAAAAAGCCTGTACTTGAGTTAACATACACAGGAAGCACAGATGCTGCAGCATTTGCTGGATTAACTACGCCAGCTTCCTGCTCCGTTAATTTCAATTCCGCAAATGATGCTATTTATGGAAGACTCTATAATTGGTATGCAGTGAATGATGCACGGAAAGTATGTCCAACTGACTGGCATGTGCCCCTTAATACAGACTTTGCTTCTTTAAGCGCAACGATAGGGGGAACGGGTGCTGGAAATAAATTAAAAGCAACTGGATTTACTTATTGGAATAATGGAGGGGGCACCGATGCGTATAATTTTAAAGCGGTTGGAACAGGCTATATGGGTTCCTCTAGTTATAGTAACTTAAGTCGAGCTACTTATTTTTGGACCAATAACGAAGTGTCAGGGAATGCGTATACATGGTCATTATTAGACGGTCCAACCACACTTACTCAAAGTGCGCAAGGAAAAATTGGCGGCTTTTCTGTTAGGTGTATCCATGATTAGTTTTCCTTTGGGCCCTGCATGGTGATTGGAATAGGCTGCAAAATTGTATTTAATACATTCAATCTACCATCAATATTTTTTTCATTATAGTCTAACCCCAATATTTTTGCGACGATTGGATATACATGAACGTTTTCAAAATCATCAATGGTTAGTCCTTTTTTAAAGGCAGGTCCCCAAGCCATAAAGCTAGCACGCATATCAGGATGATGATTGTCATATCCATGTTTTCCTAAAGATGTTTTTCGGGTTGAAAAATTAAACACTTTAGGCAAATGAGGAACTACAATTAAATCCCCAAGTCGATTGTACAAGTCATCTGATTTTTTAAAATGCCAGTAACTAGGTGTTTCGTTTAATGTATAAACCGAAATAGTAGTATCATTTTTGAGTGCATTGTAAGTGGAAGTAATTTTACTACTGTCTTTCGCATACAAATGAATAAGCGCATCTCCCCAAGGCACTCTAAATGCAGCCGTGTCAATTGCTTTAGGCATGCTTAAAGTATGGTCATTATCCACTTTTGTCATTCCATGATCCGATACAAAAATGTAATTAATTGGAAGATGTAAGGTTGCTAGTTCGGCTTGTAATGCATTAACACTGCTATCTACAAATTGCACTGCTGCTGCTACATGAGGGTCATTGGGTCCATAAGTATGTGCTTCGTGGTCCACTTCGGGCATGTAAAAAGTAATCATGTGTGGACGTTGCTCCTCGGGTAAACTTAACCAATCCTTCACTGCCTTAATTCTGTTGGCAATACTTATTTTGTCATTGTATACATAATAGTAAGTGGGTCTTGTATTTTGTATCGCTGCTTCAGAACCCACCCAATAAAAACTAGCGGATAACATTTTTTGTTGTTCAGCCAAAACCCAAAGTGGTGTTCCGCCATACCATTTTCCATCGCCCACCATTTTTGAATTGCCCATTCGGTATTCTAATCCACTTGTTTTATCGAAATAATTGTTGTTCACTAAACCATGATGTGATGGATACATACCAGTAACAATAGAATAATGATTTGGAAAAGTCAAGGAAGGAAAAGAGGGCGTCATAAATTTAGCACGAACTCCATTTGTTGCAACGGTCTTTAAATATGCAGCGTTATAGAGCTCGGTAAAATCAGCGCGAAAACCATCGGCAGAAATAAGAATCACATAGGGTTTATTTCTTTGGCTTTGATCATTTTTTCTACCCGCAATTACTTTCTGCGTAGTGTCTTGTGCAAACACACTCCCAATGATGAACAGGCCAATGCTAAGGCTACTTAATTTTTTTAACATCGGTATCTTTTTTTCGGATATAAAAACTTATTGAAACGGTAAGTAAAGCAACCACAATACCCCCTGCAACATCTAAAGGGAAATGCTGTCCCAAATAGACTCTTGAGTATCCACAGGCTATTGCGTAGAATGCGCCTAGAAGCACAACTTCTTTTTTAGGGAAGAAAAATACCGTCACTAAGTATATTGTAAATGCAGTGGCAGTATGACCTGAAGGAAAACTATTCCACATATTCAAATCTACCCCCTTTACTGTATGAATTTGGTCATGAGGAATACCACTTGCCATTGGCCTACTTAATTGACTCCAAAACAAGTTTTTAGGTAATTGTGTAAGCAGGGTTGAAATTAGAAAGTTCAATAGTATAAAAAGATGGTCTTTTTTAAACCAGCCAAAAAGCAGTATAAAATAGGGGATCCACATCCATCCTTCAGCGAGTAAACTAAAAAAAACAAAGCCAAAATCGCCCATTTTACCCCAATCCCCATTTAACCATAAAAAAACGGTTTCTCTGGTGTACAGGTAGGAACTTAGGAATAGCGGAATGGCAATGACTATGCAAAGGATAAAAGCGGTCTTAAATGGTTTGCTAATAGTAGAATACATACTTGGATGAGGTCTTATTTGCACCTAAAAATACACAATGTTTATAGCTTATTGTCAACTAATTATTTAAATCCTTGTTATAACTTTACAATTACCCATGAACAAAGAAAAAGACCAAATTAAAGTAGTAGGTGCCAGAGAGCATAATTTAAAGAATTTTGATATTTCAATCCCCAAAAACCAGCTGGTGGTTTTTACAGGAGTAAGTGGCAGCGGCAAGTCCTCCCTGGCCTTTGATACCTTATACAATGAGGGGCAGCGTAGGTATATGGAAAGTTTTAGTGCTTATGCCCGTCAATTTATGGGCGATATGGAGCGTCCGGATGTGGACCAAATTACCGGTCTTTCGCCTGTAATTGCCATTGAGCAAAAAACTACTAATAAAAATCCGAGATCCACGGTAGGTACGGTGACAGAATTGTATGATTTTTTGAGATTATTGTATGCAAGAATTGGTAAAGCCTATAGTTACAATTCGGGCAAGCCCATGGTTAAGTTTTCTGAAGCAGAGATTATTCAAAATATTTTCACCAAGTTCAAGGACCAAAAAATTAATTTATTGGCTCCCGTAGTGCGCGGAAGAAAAGGACATTATAGAGAGTTATTTGAAGAGATTCGTAAAAAAGGCTTTGTTAAAGCAAGGGTGGATGGTGAAATTATTGAGCTAAGACCCAAGTTTCAAGTGGATCGCTACAAAATTCATGATATTGAAATAGTGGTGGATCGAATTCCGGTAACAGATGCCATGAAAACCAGGCTAGGGGAAAGTGTGGCTCAGTGTTTGAAAATGGGTAATGATCTACTATTTTTATTAGAAGAGGGCAAAACAAAAACGGTTCAATATTCAAAACAATTAATGTGTTTGGAAACGGGGTTAAGTTATGAAGAGCCTTCTCCCAATAGCTTCTCCTTTAATAGCCCCTATGGTGCCTGTCCTGTATGTAAAGGGTTGGGCAATGTATATGCCATTGATTTGAATTTAATTATGCCCGATAAAACCTTAAGCATTAATGCGGGAGGTATCGAACCTTTGGGGGAAGCCAGGGAAGCAAGCGTTTTTACCCAAGTCAAACAATTTGCGCGTAAACATAAAATTAGTTTGGACAAACCTATCCAGGATTTACCCAAGGAACAATTGGATTTAATTTTATTTGGCGATAAAAATAGTACCCATTCATTGGATTTAGATTTGAATGACGAAAACATCCCGGATGCCTACACAGGTAGTTATGAAGGCATTGTTTCCATGTTAAAGCGTTGGTTTACTTCCTCCCAAAGTACCGATCATTTAAAGGGATGGGTGGAAGGATTTATGGAATTAAATACCTGTTCGGCTTGTGCAGGTACAAAATTGAAAAAAGATAGCTTGTGGTTTAAGGTAAACGAGTTGAATATTGCAGCCTTAAATGAAATGCATTTGGATGACTTGCAAAAATGGTTTTTACAATTACCTGCTAAGCTGGATAAAAAAGATATACTTATTGCATCAGGTATTTTAAAAGAAATAAACGATCGTATTTCCTTTTTGATGAATGTAGGTTTGTCCTATCTATCATTAAGTCGTCCTTCAAAATCATTGAGTGGAGGTGAGTCTCAAAGAATCAGGTTGGCTACACAAATTGGCTCTCAATTACAAGGCATTACTTATATCTTGGATGAGCCTAGTATTGGATTGCACCAACGAGACAACCAGCGATTAATTACTGCATTAAAGCAATTAAGGGATATTGGCAATACGGTATTGGTGGTTGAGCATGATAAGGATATTATGATGGCATCAGACTACTTAGTTGATATTGGTCCTCGTGCAGGGATACATGGTGGACATATTGTAGCGCAGGGTACCCCTAAAGAAATTGTAAAATCCAAGTCGGAAACCGCATTGTATTTAGCAGGCAAAAAAATGATTGAAGTGCCCGCAGAACGAAGAAAAGGAAATGGAAAAACCATTGCAATCAAAGGAGCGACTGGAAATACCTTGCGTAAAGTAGATTGTGAATTTCCATTGGGGAAATTTATTGTGGTATCTGGGGTGAGTGGAAGTGGTAAGTCCACCTTAGTCAACGAAACACTATATCCTATTTTATCTCAGTTTTGTTATCATAGTAAAACCAAACCAATGCCTTATAGCAAGGTAAGTGGTTTAGAACATATTGATAAAGTAATTGAAATTGACCAGTCACCCATTGGTCGTACACCAAGAAGTAATCCAGCTACTTATTGTGGATTCTTTACCGATATTAGAACCTTGTTTGCATCGGTGCCCGAAGCAAAAATAAGGGGATATCAAGCAGGACGTTTTTCATTTAATGTGAAAGGTGGAAGATGTGAGGTTTGTGAAGGTGGCGGAATGCGCGTGATTGAAATGAACTTTTTACCAGATGTATATGTGCATTGTGAAAGTGTGGCGGGAAAAGGTATAATCGGGAAACCTTGGAAATAAGATACAAAGGCAAGTCCATTAGCGATGTGTTAAATATGACGGTGGAGGAAGCCTGTGAATTTTTCCAAGCCGTTCCATTTATTTACAGAAAAGTAAAAGTATTACAGGAGGTTGGGTTGGGTTATATTACCTTGGGACAGTCCGCGGTGACTTTAAGCGGTGGGGAAGCGCAGCGTGTGAAACTCGCCACAGAATTAGGTAAAAAAGATACAGGAAAAACCTTCTATATTTTAGATGAGCCAACCACCGGTTTGCATTTTCAGGATATTAAATTACTCATTGGGGTATTGGACCGATTGGTAGAAAGAGGAAATACGGTTCTTGTTATTGAACATAATATGGATGTGATTAAGGTGGCGGACCATGTTATTGACCTGGGTCCAGAAGGGGGCAGTGGAGGAGGCGTGATTCAGTTTACGGGTACACCCGAGGAGATGATTAAAAAATCCAAATCACATACTGCGAAGTATTTAGCCTTAGAAATGAAGTAGGGGTTACCTTTATTGTAACTTATTTCACCTTTAAACGTTTTATGCATTAATTATGAATGCCATTTTGAAAAGTACTTTATGGATACGTGTTTTTATATTGAGTGTAGTTACCCTATTTAGCTCAGGTGTTTCTATTGCCAATACATTACAAGGGACTGTGAAGGATATGAATGGCAAGGAATTGCCATACGCGTCCATTAGCATCAAAAAAACAACTATTGGAACAACCGCTAATAGCAAGGGGCAATATAGTTTGCAATTAGGGAAAGGAGAATATATTGTTGTGTGCCAAAATATTGGATTCAATACCAGTGAGCGAACAATAAAAATCGAGGATAATAGTACTACCTTGAATTTTGTTTTACAGGAGCAAGCCTATGAATTGAAGGAAGTGGTTGTGTCTAACAAAGCGGAGGATCCCGCCTATGAAATAATCAGAAACGCAATAAAGCAGCGACCTACCTATTTAAAGGAGTTTAATAATTTTAAATGTCAAGTATATTTAAAAGGCCAACTCCAATTAAGGGATTATCCGAGTATATTTTTTGGAGATACTGTAAATTTTGAGGATGGCGATACGAGCAAGGCGAAGTTGTTGTATTTATCAGAAACTTTTGCGGATTATTCTATTAGAGACAATCAAAGAAAAGTGGAAATCACCTCCACTAAGGTGAGTGGAAGCAATGATGGCTTCGGATTTGGCAATCCGTCCATTATTTCATTTTATGAAAATATTATTGATGTAAATAATGCCTTAAATCCGAGAGGCTTTATATCGCCTATTGCAGACAATGCACTTAATTACTATAAGTATAAATACATGGGTTCATTTTATGAAAATGGGCTAGAGATTTGTAGAATTAAAGTAATACCTAGGCGAAAGCAAGAACCCTTATTTAATGGCTTTATTACCATTATAGAGGGTCGTTGGTGCATACACAGTGTTCAGCTGAATTTGTTAAAGGAGCAGCAGCTGCAGTTGGTGGATACGGTAAGCTATGAACAAATTTATACCCCAATTAACAATCAATGGATGGTAAAACAACAAGTGAGTAATATTGCGGGTAGTTTTTTAGGATTTAAGTTTTATGGCAGTTTTTTGCAAGTGTATAATAAGTACGAAATAAATAAAAAGTTTGACTCCAAGTATTTTAGCAATGTTGTAATTAAGTATTTAGATAGTTCAAATAAAAAATCAATACAATTTTGGGATAGTGTGCGTCCGGTCGCCTTGCTTCCTAATGAGGCATTAGATTATATAAAAAAGGACAGCCTGGAAAAATTAAGGTCTACTCCTGCCTATATGGATAGCGTGGATAGTATTAGGAATAAGCCCAAATTTTTGAATGTATTTTTATTAGGGTATAATTACAGTATCCAATCTAAAAAAACAGTGCTCAGATTTAATCCCTTATTAACTGTTTATCCTAGTTATTTCAATCCAGCAGAAGGCCGTGTGATGAATTTTGGGATGTCCTATATCAAACAATTTAAAAGGTACAATCGCCTGGAATTAAATCCAGTACTAAGGTATGGATTAAGCAAGCAACAATTGTATGGTGAACTAAACACGAGCTATACCTTCCCAACAAAATCCAGGTCCTTTTTGAATCTAGGATTTGGCAAGACTGTTTTTCAGTTCAATAACAACAATCCAATTACGGAGTTTTTGAATTCGGTGGGCGGTTATATATGGGGTCGGAATGACATGAAAACCTACGAAGCCTCCTTTTTCAAATTAAGGTATGGCCGAAATTTTGGTCAAGGCTTTGATGCTTCTGTAGGTATTCAATATCAAAATCGAAAACCAATGGATAATGTAGTTTTAGAGCTAAAAGACAAAGTATTTGCCCCAAATTATCCTACTACTTTAATGAGCGCTAATTTAACTCCACATCAATCATTCCTTATTAATGTTAATGCTACTTGGAGGCCTTTTTCGAAATACCTAGAATTGCCTGATCGTATGATTAACTTGGGATCAAAATATCCCACCCTTAATTTAAATGTAACAACTGGCTTAAAGTCAATTATGGGAAGTGATGTTGACTTTGTAAAATGGCGCGTAACTGCTTCGCAAAATTTGAACTTAAAACTGTACGGTAAATTAGATGCCAAATTCATAGTAGGTGGATTTTCAAATGCGAACCAAGTATTCGCGCCCGACTATCAACACTATTTAGGAAATGAGATTGCAATTAACAATAACTATATGAATGGATTTCAGTTATTGCCTTGCTACACTTTTAGTAATACAGCATCCCACTATACAGAGTCACATTTTGAGTATCACTTGAATGGATTTATATCCAATAAAATACCCCTTTTTAATAAATTAAACTGGTTTTTTGTAGTTGGTGCAAATACCTTAAATGTAAATGGGAAGCCCAATTATTTTGAAACTTTTGTTTCCGTAGAAAAAATATTTAAACTGGTACGTATTGATTTTGTAAATGGGTATTTGCAAAACGGACCCAAAACACAGGGAATTAAATTTTCTTATCAATTATTTTAGTGACGGATCATTGGGATATGTTCAATATCGTCCTCGTAATACATTTCTCCTGCTTGTTCAAAACCCTGTTCATTGTAAAATTTTTTAAGGTAGAGTTGAGCGCCAATTTTAATGGGATGTTTGCCAAATAATCTTTCACATTCTGCGATGGAATACTGCATTAGTTCCTTTCCTGCGCCTATTCCACGGTGCCTTGGAGAGCCTACAACACGTCCAATGCTTTGATAGCCCGGGTAGCTTTGGTCAATGTCAAATAGACGAGTACTTGCCACTAGTTCATTGTTGATCCAACCCATGGTATGATAGGCAATTTGGTCATTATTGTCCATGTCTAAAAACACGCAATTTTGTTCCACTACAAAAACCTCACTTCTTAATCTCAAAATGGCATACAGCTCCTCCACATTGAGTGCTGAAAATTGTTTGGTGCTCCATTGTATGCTTGAAATTGTTGACATAAAATAAAATTAAGGATTTGCTTCAATTTAGTTTTGATAAATAGCGGAATTCAATTTGTATTTACTTTTTTTGTAATATATAGAAATAGTCAAGTGCGCTGTCTCTGGTCGTTGGATTGATAAACTCGCCAGTTAATGTACTTACATGAAAGCTTGGTATTGTTTCTATTTTATTGAAATTTGACCATAAGCTGTCAGGGGTATTTATATTTTCAATTAATATATAATCCCCCTTTTTAGAAGTATTTAAGTCTTCAATATTCTTGTACGTATAATCACTATAAAAATCTAAACTTCTTGAATCCGTGATTTTGTAGGTATAGAAATTGCTTTTATTGATCTTTTTGTCATTAATATACTTACTTACTTTATTTCCTAGTTGATACTCCAAAAGTGGAGGGTAAAAAAACACATTTAAAAACAAATTGGTTGTTAAAATAGAAAATAAAGCAAAATGTAAAATTTTTGGAATTCGATTATTGTTAAAATAAAGAATGGCAGCAAAAATAATTGCAGCTAATACTAATAGAATCGTAATAAGTAGTTTATTGCTATTAAAAGGAACAAACAATAGGTACACCAATAAACATAGAATGATACTAAAAACGAGGAAGTGGATACTATTTAATATTTTACTAAAAATGGTTTGACTTCCTTTAATGGCAATGTTATAAATACATTTAGCAGTAATAATAGAAATAAATGGCAAAACAACATATATATAATGAGGCAGCTGATATCTGCTACTGCCCAATGCCAAATAGGTAATTAAAAAACCCGGAAGGACAACCCACTCTTGACCTAATTGAATTTTAAATTTATTTTTAATGAATTGGTAGATTTCAAAAAGCAATCCAATGATAAAAAACAAGGTCCAAGGTAAAAATCCCCATAATAAGTTTTCAAATAAAAAAAAGAGACTATCGTTTTCATGCCAAATACTTTCTCCAGTGATTCTGCCAAAGCTTTGGGTCCAATAAAAAAACCTTAATCCTGAAGTACCCGTTTTGCCATACATTACTTTTTCAGGATGTAAATCAAATTGTTGGTATAATCCTATGTCCATAGGAAGTAACAAAACAAGGATAATGATTAATCCAATCAAGTATTCCCATCTAAACAATAATTTATATTGTTTGTGAATAATTAAGTGGGGGACAAATGAAAATAGGGGTACCATTAAAGCAATCGGTCCTTTCGTCATCATGCCAAATCCAATGGCACTAAAAGCAATAATTAAAGAAATCCATTTTTTATTTTGTAGCCAACTGGAAAATTTCCAAATACCTACAATGACCCAACACATTAACATGGTGTCAGTTCTAACATCATGTGTAATTAAAAACATGGCTTGAGAACTTGCAATCACCAATGCTGATAAGGTAGCAATCTCTTTTTGATAATAGAGTAATGTAAATTTATAAGTGCTATAAATAGCAATTACTGCCATTAACATGGATGGCAATCTAAAAGCAAAATCATTCATGCCAAATACATACATACTAAATGAGCTAGCCCAAAAAAGAAAAGGGGGCTTGTCTAAATAATCCTTTCCTTGGTCAAAAATTTGCAAAAAGCTTTTAGTTTGTAGCATTTCTCTACAAATATTTCCATATTGTATTGAGTCAATTTCAATTAATGGAATGAATAGGCTGCCAAGGATGTAAATTATTATACTTGCAATGATGTAATACAAATATATTTGGCTTGCACTTTTTTTGTTGTTAATCATTATTGGGTAATCATTTCAGGCTTAATATTTCACTATAAATGAAATAATTTTAATATTGTTCCAAATATATTATATTTTTATTGAAAATATAATACACGCAATATAAATATACCAATGATAATCAATAAAATTTCAATTATTGTCCCAGCTTATAATGAAGGCGCTACAATATCCAATATTTTAGATAAGCTAATTCATTTATCATTGATCAATAATATCAGTAAAGAAATTATCGTTGTAAATGATTGTTCCACCGACAATACGAGTGCGATAGTTGAAAATATAATCGCTGCTCATCCTGCTTCTGAAATTGTTTTTATTACACATGAGAAAAATGCAGGTAAAGGGGCAGCTATTCATACTGGGATCAAAAATGCAACAGGGGACTATTTGATCATTCAAGATGCCGACTTGGAATATGACCCCAATGAATTTAATATACTTTTGAAGCCAGTCATTGATGGTTATGCAGATGTGGTGTATGGATCAAGATTTTTGGGAGGTTCTGCACACCGAATTTTATTTTTTTGGCACACTATTGGGAACAAATTTTTAACCTTTCTGTCTAATTTATTTACAAATTTAAATTTAACAGATATGGAAACCTGTTATAAGCTTTTTAAAACTGATATCATAAAGGGGATACAACTGAACGAAAAAAGATTTGGTTTTGAGCCTGAAGTCACTTCTAAAATTTCAAAAATTAAAAACATTAGAATTTATGAAGTAGGTATTTCATATTATGGAAGAACCTATGCTGAAGGAAAAAAAATAAATTGGAAAGACGGGTTTAGGGCTATTTATTGTATTCTTAGGTATAATTTATTCCCTTAAACAGGACCTATTGAATAGGGCTTCATTTATTCCCTGTTCATTTACTTTGTACTAAGGAGTCAATTACTTATTCGGTAATAGTATAATGTCGCTTTAATAAGCGAAATGTCATGGTAATTTGAACAATTCCAATGATCCCAATTAGTAGAAAAACTACATAAATAACGTTGAACATGGAAAGAAAAAAATCAAGGGTATATTCCTTGGGTATGCCAGGTTGCTGTAATACGTTTTCTTTGATAATTTTTGTTAGCGCAACGTTATTAGCACTTAAAGCATAAATAGCGTCATAGAAAAATAAAAAACAAAGTAAAAAACTTGCAATAGCATTTACTTTAATCCAATCCTTGAATTTAGTTGTTAAAATTTGCCCTCCTTTTACCACCTGTTTTAAAAAACGCAGGCTTGAAAAAGTATGCAGCACAAAACAGGTTAGGCCAAACACTAAAATTAACACACTTGGATTTACAAATACAAAAGCCAAGGAAAGCAAGTTCATTAATCCAAGTAAAATAGCAAATGGGATTAATAGGTAGGTTAAAGCCGGATAAAATTTCATGCCTCTTTAATTGACTTATTTTAAATTTAGTTTGATATGTAATTCTTCAAACTGTTTATCGTCAATGCTACTTGGTGCATCCAGCATCACATCACGTCCACTATTGTTTTTAGGGAAAGCAATAAAGTCTCTGATACTTTCGCTGCCACCTAATAATGCACACAAACGGTCAAAGCCAAAGGCAATACCACCATGTGGGGGAGCACCATATTCAAAAGCACCTAATAAGAAGCCAAATTTATGTTGTGCTTCCTCAGGCGACATGCCCAAAGCAGCAAACATTTTTTCTTGTAATGCTCTTTGGAAAATACGAATAGAACCACCCCCAATTTCGTTGCCATTTAATACCATATCATAAGCGTTGGCCTTGATACTAGCATAGGGATGTTCTAAATATTTTGCAGCGTTCTTAATTTCAGGCGCATTGTTAATCATAGTGTCAATATGATCTGGCTTAGGAGAAGTAAATGGATGGTGTCTTGCTACCCATCGGTTGCCTTCCTCATCATATTCAAATAATGGAAAGTCTAATACCCATAATAATTTGAATTCATCTTCTTTTCTAAAACCCAATTGCTTGCCTAATTCTAATCGTAATTCACTGATTGCCTTTCTTGTTCTTTCCTCAGCACCTGCCAGTATTAAAACTAAATCACCAGATTTTGCATTGGCAGCAGTAGCAATAGCTTTTAATTTATCTTCTGAATAAAATTTATCTACACTGCTTTTAAAAGTACCGTCGGTATTACATTTAATAAACACCAATCCCTTCATGCCAATTTGAGGACGCTTCACCCACTCGGTTAATTCGTCGGTTTGCTTACGTGAATATTCGCTACAACCTGGTGCAGCAATCGCAATCACTGTTTCAGCTTCATCAAATACTTTAAAATCAACACCGTTAATTAGTGCTGCTTGGTCTTGTTTGTCGGAGAATACATGGCCTGGCTTTTTTAAATTGCAAAGTTCCATACCAAAACGAATATCTGGTTTATCGTTACCATAATTCCACATGACATTCTCCCAGGTCATTCTTTGTACCGTTTCGGTATAGTCAATATTTTTAACGTCTTTAAATATGCTTTTAATTAATCCTTCAAACATATTTAAGATATCTTCTTGTTCTACAAAACTCATCTCACAGTCAATCTGTGTAAACTCTGGTTGACGATCGGCTCTTAAATCCTCGTCTCTAAAACACTTTACAATTTGATAATAGCGGTCATAACCACTTACCATTAATAATTGCTTGAAAGTTTGTGGAGATTGGGGTAAGGCATAAAACTCACCAGCATTCATCCTGCTCGGTACCACAAAGTCACGGGCACCTTCGGGCGTGGACTTAATTAAAAAAGGAGTTTCAATATCCATGAATCCTTTTTCATGTAAATAGTTTCTTGTTGCACGATTTACACTATATCTTAATTCAATATTCTTTTTAACTGCGTTTCTTCTTAAATCCAAGAAACGGTATTTCATCCTGATATCATCCCCACCATCGGTATCGTCCTGTATGGTAAATGGAGGAACAATGGAAGCGTTTAATATTTTAAATGTTGCTACTTTAATTTCAATATCCCCTGTTGAAATATTGGCGTTTTTATTGGAGCGTTCAATGACAGATCCTTTTACTTGCAATACAAATTCACGACCCAGTGGTTGTGCATCCAATTGAGCTTGTAATTCTTCGCCCAACAATAACTGCGTAATCCCATAACGGTCTCTCAAGTCCACAAAAGTGATGGCGCCAAATTTACGGATGGTTTGCACCCAGCCAGCTAGGGTAACTTCTTGACCTACAAATTGAATATTTAAGGCTCCACAATGGTGTGTACGATACATATAAAACTGTTAAAATATGATAGGATTGCAAATATAACCCAATTCCTAGAAAAACCCCATCTTTGCGGTATGACTGACAAGGGGATAACACCACAATTTAGAAGAATTATTCTCTCTGGTTACCTTTTTTTTACTGGTATTTGTTTTGCCAGTTGGGCCAGTAGGATTCCAGACATTAAAACACATTTGGGGTTAAGTGATGGTGCCTTTGGCGCTTTCTTGTTTTTTTTACCCATTGGCTCTTTTTTAGGGATCCCCATTTCAGGAAGTTTAACTGCGAAATATGGCAGTAAAACCATCGTTAGTATTGCATCCGTATTGTATCCATTGGCATTAATTAATATCTCTTTTGCCAATAACACAACTTATTTAGCCTTTGCTCTTTTTGTATTTGGAATGATTGGCAATATGTTTAATGTTTCCGTAAATACGCAAGCCACTTCCTTGTCTAAATTATTTGAGAAAAGCATTATTTCAAGATTTCATGGATTTTGGAGTCTGGCCGGTTTTACAGGAGGGTTATTAGGTGGTTTATTTGTGGCAAAATCAATCTCTCCCTTTCAACAGTTTATAAGCATTGCGATTGTAGGATGGCTTTTTTTAATTGCCACGCAAAAGTACCTCATGCCCAATGAAAAAAGCGATGCGCCTATCCGAAATATGTGGACCAAGCCCAGCCCATTGTTATTTCAATTTGGCTTGGTTGCATTGAGTAATATGATTTGCGAAGGAATGATGTTTGATTGGAGTGGATTGTTTTATAAGGATGTCATTAAAGTATCAGATGCTTGGCGAACAACAGGCTATATATGTTTTATGGGCTGCATGACTACGGGTAGAATGTTCGCAGATACACTTATTAATTATTGGGGGGCAAGAAAACAATTAATGTTGAGTGGATTGGTGGTTACCATTGGATTGCTCATTGCAGTGGCACACCCGCATATCATTTTGAGTAGTATTGGTTTTATGTTGGTAGGATTTGGGGTATCCTCGGTCATCCCCACTATTTATGGTACGGTAGGACGAAATGCTGCACCTGGTCAAGCAAGTATTGCCCTGGCTTCCGTTTCTTCCGTTGGATTTTTTGGATTTTTAATTGGACCTCCAATTATTGGCTTCTTGTCTCAAGCAATCGGATTAAGAGGCGCATTCTTTTCAGTTGCTATTTTAGGGATAGTCACTTTTTTACAAGCACATCGCTTAAAAAAGTATTTATAAAATGAAGTATTGCTTTTTTATAAAGTAGCTTCCTCTTCCTTATGTCTTGGCTTATAAATGAGGTAGTAATAAGCAAGAATAAGCACACCTGTTACAAAAGGAATCATGGCCAATTGTTTCACCGTAATATTGCCCAATACAATATGATTGTCTATCCCAAAAAATTCACTACACATCCAAAAGGAGTTAGCGCTTATCCAAACGGTGATGGCTACGTTATGACAAAGTTCCGACACAATTTTCCTGGTTCTCCATGCAATGATAATTGAAATGATAATAGTGGGAATAATCATTATTACGCCAAGGGGTCTCCAGCCCATACACCAAGCAATGTCTTTGAATAACCAAAATACAATGTGTAAATTTTCCATTTTACGATAGGTAATTGGAATATTAGAGAGTTCGTTTTTATTGGATGACATCTGCGTTGATTCTGTTTGTTGAAAATAATAATATTTTATGGATTCTTTGTAAATATTTATGCAAAACGTGCTATGCTTGCTTCGGCTTCAATGGGGGCGCCATATTCAAGATGTGCCAACAATTGGGCAGTAAAATAAGGGGCCAAGGAGCATCCTTTTGTTCCCATGCCATTACAGATAGCCAATTGATTTTGGGTAGGGTGTATGCCCACAAATGGACGTCTTTGTGTATTCGTAGGCCTAATACCTACTATATGATCCACAATTTCATAAGGTAGTTTTAAAAAATGATCCAGGCTTTGAATCATTTTTTCTTTAAAAGCAGCAGTTGGTGCCATATCCTCAAAGGTCCATTCGTAATTGGAGCCCACCCAAAATAAATCATCCTTCCAAGGGATCACTGAAATAGTATTCTTATAAATATTTTGATTGGGTAATCCTGGTATTTTCACAATTAAGGCTTCTCCTTTATTTGGCGCAAAGGGCAGTTCATTAAAATAGGAATTTTGCATACTCGCAATACCATCACAAAAAATAATTTTTTCAGCTACTATATTTTTCCATTGCACTTTATTTTCATGTAGTTCAACATCTTTCATGTCAAAATGTGCATTGATATAATATTCGCTTGAAACTAAATAGGTTTTCCAAGTCCGGGTCATTTTATTGATGTCCAACCAATAACATTCATCAATGCCTCCAGCACCAAAAGGAGCATTGAAATAGGGAGTCCATTGCGTAGGGTCCTGATGTATAAGATAAATATTTTCATGCGTCATTCGATATTGAAAACTTTCTTTCATTTGTTCCGAAGGATGCAATAAAATAACAGGCGCTTTTTGTATAATTGGAATGTTCAGTTTTGCTTGTATGGCTGCATACGCATTTACTGCATAGGGCAGCAGGGTTTCAATCATCCAAGTTTGTACAATGCGTCTACCTGTAACTGGATTCATTACACCACTTGCAACTCTGCTTGCACTGGGCATGCTTTCATCATTAACAATGCGGTAAGCAATACCCGCCTGGTCCAATTGATAGGACATCCAAGTACCCACAATACCCTGACCAACGATTAAATATTTTACCTGTGTTTGCAATTTTATTTATTTATAACAGGGATAGTAAAATGCACGCTGTCTTTTACCTTATCCGCAACAGCGACTAAAATAATTTCAAACTTACCTTTGTATTCATCAGGTACGGTAAATGTAAATTCTGTTTCAAAAGGAGTTTTGGCAATGGTGGTGAAATACTGAAATGGAAAAATATTTAAAAACCAACCATCTACCGACTTATGTGTTGACGCATTTTGGAAAGTACAGTTAATGCCACCCGTTTTTTCCATGGTGAAATTATGTTCTACGATGGTTTTTAATTTAAAGGACTGCCCCTGTTTTAGTTGTTTTGGTATAGCAGCATTGATTTTTAAAAATCGTGATTGCGCATGAAGTAGGGTAGAAAAAAACAATGCAAATAGAATGAAAGTGATATGCTTCATGAAACAAACTTACAATAAAAAATCCCTTAACATTCATGCTAAGGGATTTATATACATCTTGATATAAACGAACCATTTACTACACAGGTTCGTTTACAATTCATTATTTTTTTAACACAGCAGCCATGGTCTTGCCAATGTCAGCTGGGCTTGCACATACGTGAATGCCACATGCAGCCATAATTTTCATTTTTGCTTCTGCAGTATCATCCGCACCACCAATAATTGCACCAGCATGACCCATACGGCGTCCAGCAGGAGCGGTTTGACCAGCAATAAATCCAACTACTGGTTTTCTTAGGTTATCTTTTATCCAATTAGCAGCATCTGCTTCCATACTACCACCAATTTCACCAATCATAATAATTCCTTCAGTTGCAGGGTCGTTCATTAATAATTCAACCGCTTCTTTAGTCGTAGTTCCAATAATTGGATCCCCGCCAATACCAATGGCAGTGGTAATTCCTAAACCTGCTTTCACCACTTGGTCAGCAGCTTCATAGGTTAATGTACCGCTTTTGGATACGATGCCAATAGTTCCTTTCTTGAAAATAAAACCTGGCATGATACCCACTTTCGCTTCTTCCGCTGTGATCACACCCGGACAGTTTGGTCCAATCAATCTTGTTGTTGTTCCTACTAAATAATTTTTCACTTTCACCATATTCTGTACTGGTATACCTTCTGTGATACAAACTACTAAAGCAATACCAGCATCCGCAGCTTCCATAATTGCATCCGCAGCAAAAGCGGGAGGTACAAATATGATACTTACATCCGCACCCGTTGTTTTAACAGCGTCGGCAACAGTATTAAATACAGGTTTGTCTAAATGGGAAGTACCACCTTTACCTGGTGTTACACCACCTACCACCTGCGTTCCATATTCTATCATTTGAGACGCATGAAAACTACCTTCCGTACCGGTAAAACCTTGTACGATAATTTTGGAATTTTTGTTCACTAAAACTGACATGAGGACTAATTTTATTAATTGTGCCGCAAAAATAGGCTAATTGTCCTTTTTTTACCTTTATTTCACAACAAAAATTATAGGTTTTTTTATAAATGGCTAGCAAGTAGTACTTTTGTCCCTCGAAAGACAAATTTTAAAACAAACATTATGGCAACAACTTCAGACATCACACGTGGAATGATCTTAAAATTAGACAATAACTTATACACTGTTGTTGAGTTTGGTGAGAATAAAACTGCTCGTGCAGCAGCGAAAATCTGGGCTAAATTAAAAGGGGTAGACAATAAAAGATCTATTGAAAAGACATGGAATAGCGGTGAAACCGTATACCCTGTGAGAGTAGAGAAAAAAACATATCAGTTCTTATACAAGGATGACAGTGGTTATAATTTAATGAACAATGAAAACTTTGAGCAAATTGTGATGGCCGAAGAAATGATTGATGCACCTCAATATTTGAACGAAGGAGGAGAAGTATTTGTGTTTATGAATACCGAAACCGAATTGCCCATCGGGGCTGAATTACCTGAAAAACTAGACGTATTAATCACTTATTGTGAAAATGGCGTTAAAGGGGATACTGCGACAAGAGCTTTGAAAGCGGCAACAATCGAATCTGGTGCAACAGTGATGGTGCCTTTGTTTGTAAACGAAGGAGAGAAGATCAAGATAAACACCAAGAACGGTGAGTACGTAGAGCGTGTAAAGTAAGCTTAAACTTAATAGACCCCCGTTTATGGGGGGCTGTTAAAAAATCATAAAAGGCGTAACATTATAAATCATACATTTATTCTAGGATTTATAATGTAGTAAATGCCCCCCATAAACGGGGGCATTTTATTTACTTTATGGAAGTTATTACATGAATATGGGAATTAATGGTTCCCTATTTTTATGCCCAAAATGCCCATTTTTGGATAAAAAAGGCCATTTATTTGTGTTTTTCGCTAAAAATACCCCAATTTTACCCAAAATTACTAAACATGGACTTAAAACAAATTCACGACCTAATTAAGGTAGTTAATAAAAGCAATATCGGTGAAATTAGTATCGAAGACAAGGATGGTAAAGTAACCATTAAGCAAAAAGAAGATAAGATCACTGTTAGCTCTACTCCAGTATATGCTTCAGCGCCACCACCTGCTCCAGTTGCTTCGGCTCCAGCCGCTGTTCCAAGTTCAGCAGCTCCTGCCGCCGCACCAGATAACTTAATTACTATCAAGAGCCCAATGATTGGTACTTTTTACCGTCGCGCAGCTCCTGATAAACCATTAATGGCCGAAGAAGGTACAGAAGTAAGCCTAGGTAAAGTGGTTTGTATTATTGAAGCCATGAAACTGTTCAATGAAATTGAATCAGAAGTAAAAGGAACTATTGTTAAAATATTGGTAGAGGATGCAAGTCCTGTTGAGTATGACCAACCCTTATTTTTGGTACAACCCGCCTAGTTTCATTTTCAACTTTAAATCAAAAAGATGTTTACAAAAATATTAATTGCCAATCGTGGTGAAATTGCCTTGCGTATCATTCGCACTTGTAGAGAAATGGGCATCAAAACGGTGGCTGTTTATTCTACTGCCGATAAAGATAGTTTACATGTAAAATTTGCTGATGAAGCAGTTTGTATAGGCGGTCCAAAAGGAGTAGAGTCTTATTTAAATATTCCACACATCATGGCGGCTTGTGAAATTACCAATGCCGATGCAGTGCATCCTGGTTATGGTTTTTTAGCAGAGAATGCCAAGTTTGCTCAAATTTGTGCCGATCATGGCATTAAATTTATTGGACCCACACCAGATATGATTAATAAAATGGGCGACAAGATCACTGCAAAAGAAACCATGATTAAAGCAGGTGTTCCAGTGGTGCCGGGTGGAGAAGGTTTATTAGAGAGTGTAGAAGCAGCAAAAAAATTAGCAAAAGAAATAGTATATCCTGTTATTATTAAAGCTACGGCAGGTGGGGGTGGCAAGGGTATGCGTGTAGTATGGAAAGAAGATGAAATTGAAAAAGCATTTGGCGACGCAAAGATGGAAGCGGCAGCAAGTTTTAAAAATGATGGTTTGTACATGGAGAAATTTGTGGAAGAGCCAAGACATATTGAAATTCAAGTAGCAGGAGACCAATACGGAAATGTGTGTCATTTGAGTGAGCGTGATTGTTCTATTCAAAGAAGACACCAAAAGTTAGTGGAAGAATCTCCCTCACCCTTTATGACCCCAGAATTGCGACAAAGAATGGGAGACGCAGCGATTAAAGCTGCTTCGGCCATCAATTACGAGAGTGTGGGTACCATTGAATTTTTAGTGGACAAGCATCGTAATTTTTACTTTATGGAAATGAATACGCGTATTCAGGTAGAGCATTGTGTTACAGAGGAAGTAGTGAGCTATGATTTAATTAAAGAGCAAATTAAAATTGCTGCCGGTGAAAAAATCTCTGGTAAAAACTACGAGCCAAAATTACACGCTATTGAATGTCGTATCAACGCAGAAGATCCTTATAATGATTTCCGCCCATCACCTGGTAAAATCACTGTATTGCATACGCCAGGCGGACATGGTGTTCGTGTAGATAGCCATGTGTATGCAGGTTATGTAATTCCTCCATACTATGATTCTATGATTGGTAAGTTAATCACAGTGGCACAAACTCGTGAGGAAGCAATTAATACCATGTATCGTGCCTTAAGCGAATATGTAATTGAAGGAGTAAAAACAACCATTCCTTTCCATTTACAATTAATGCAAAACGAAGATTTTAGAAAAGGAAATTTCACTACTAAGTTTTTAGAAAGCTTTAAGATGAAATAATTTTAAAATCAATTTCTCGACTCGCCCTGCGCAATGCTCGAAAGCTCGCTCGAAATTGTTTTTAAAATTGTCAAAAAATACTTTAAATAGGGGCCCCATAAAGGAGCCCCTTCTTTTATTATGGAGTTGGATCGACTCGCCCTGCGCAATGCTCGAAAGCTCGCTCGAAATTGTTTTTAAAATTGTCAAAAAATACTTTAAATAGGGGCCCCATAAAGGAGCCCCTTCTTTTATTATGGAGTTGCCTCGACTCGCCCTGCGCAATGCTCGAAAGCGCGCTCGAAATTGCTTATAAAACTAACAATAATGATATTAAAAAGGCTCCGATTGCTCGGAGCAAATAGTTTTATAAGTGCTTAAATTATAAAGTAAAGCGCTTATAAAACTAACAATAATGATATTAAAAAGGCTCCGATTGCTCGGAGCCTTAAGTAAAATTGGGACTTAATTTTTAAATCTAAGTCCCAATTTTACTTTCATTAATGATATTAAAAAGGCTCCGATTGCTCGGAGCCTTTTTGTTTGTTGGGGGATTACCTCTGGGGAATGCGTATAATAATTACGACTAGCGTAAGAATAACAATTCTCTGTACTTAGGCAAGGTCCATAATTCATCATCTACCAATTGCTCTAATTTGTCAACGTGGTAGCGGATTTTATCAAAGTATTGTGCTTTTACTTTTGCTTCATAAGCAATGGCTTTTTCTCTTGTATCTGAAATGTTATTGGCCACTTTACGTGCTTCTACCATTTCGTGTACATTATCATATACTTCTTGGATATGGGTGCTTACGTCTTTTAATAAAGTCAATTGACCTTTGTATAGTTTTTCAGGTAAAGAAGCTTCACGCAATAAACTTACATTCTTAAGCAATACATTTTGATACTTAATAGAAGCTGGGATAATATGATTGGTTGCTAAATCACCCATTATACGCGCTTCAATTTGAACTTTCTTAATGTATTTCTCTAATTCAATTTCATGACGTGCTTCTAATTCGGAATGCGTGTAAATACGATTTTCTACAAATAGTTTTTTCGCTTTCTCCGTCACCATTGCATCTAAAGCAACTGGAGTGGTTTTTAAATTAGGTAAGCCTCTTTTTTCTGCTTCCTTATGCCAAGCTTCGCTATATCCATCTCCTTCAAATAAGATTTTCTTACTTGATACGATGTATTTTTGAATCACTTGCATAATGGCAATTTCTTTCTTATCTCCCTTTTCAATTAAGGCATCTACCTCTGCAGCAAATTTATTCAAAGTGTCTGCTACAATGGTATTTAAGATGGTCATTGGCAAAGCACAGTTGGCAGTAGAACCTACAGCACGGAATTCAAATTTGTTTCCGGTGAATGCAAATGGAGAAGTTCTGTTACGATCGGTATTGTCAATTAACAATTCAGGGATGCTTCTGTGTAAGTCAATCTTTAAGATGGCTTCATCCTGCTCGTCAAACTTTGTACCAACACGTGTTTCAACGTCGTTCAATACTTTTGTTAAATATTCTCCCACAAATACAGAGATAATTGCAGGCGGTGCTTCATTAGCCCCTAAACGGAAATCGTTAGAAGCAGAAGCGATAGATGCTCTTAAGATATCAGCATAATCATGTACTGCTTTAATGGTATTTACAAAGAAAGTCAAGAACATTAAGTTGGTCTTAGGTGTTTTACCAGGTGCTAATAAATTAACGCCAGTATCTGTTGCTAAGCTCCAGTTATTGTGTTTACCACTTCCGTTAATACCAGCAAATGGTTTTTCATGTAATAACACCACTAAACGGTGTCTCTTTGCCACTCTGGTCATTACATCCATTAATAGAATGTTATGGTCTACTGCAATATTCACTTCTTCAAAAATAGGAGCACACTCAAACTGAGCAGGTGCTACTTCATTATGTCTTGTTCTTAAAGGAATACCTAATTTATAAGATTCGTTTTCAAAGTCACGCATAAAGGCATAAACACGCTCTGGAATAGAGCCAAAATAATGGTCTTCTAATTGTTGTCCTTTTGCAGGGGTGAAACCAAATACAGTTCGACCACACTGCACTAAATCGGGTCTTGCATTCACCAACGCTTCGTCAATAACAAAGTATTCTTGCTCCCAACCTAATGTAGGTGTTACTTTCGTTACGTTCTTGTCAAAATAGTTACATACGGTAACTGCAGCTTTATTTAAAGATTCAACTGCTTTCATCAATGGTGCTTTATAGTCTAATGACTCACCAGTGTAGGCAATAAATATGGTAGGGATACATAATGTTTTACCATTGCCAATTTCAATAATGAATGGGGGAGAAGAAGGGTCCCATGCGGTATAACCTCTTGCTTCAAATGTGGCTCTCAATCCACCATTTGGGAAGGAAGAAGCATCTGGCTCTTGTTGAATCAACGCAGCACCTTCAAATTCTTCGATAGCAGTACCATCTCCTTTTAAGGTAAAAAAGGAGTCATGTTTTTCCGCAGTTGATCCTGTTAATGGTTGGAACCAGTGTGTGTAGTGCGTAACCCCTTTGCTTTCTGCCCAAGCACGCATGCCTGATGCAATTTGTCCAGCAACTTGTCGGTCAATTTTTTTACCACCTTTAATACTTGCAACTAAGCTTTTGTATGCTTCGTCACTTAAATACTCTCTTGCTGTTTTTTGCGTAAATACATTTTCACCAAAAACGCCGGTAATTTTAGCGCCTTTGATATCAACTGAATTTACATTTCCATGACTAACATGGTTGACTGCATCGGTTCTTAATGACATATATTATTTAATTTAAATATAAATGATTAGGTCAAAGATATTGTCTTTTATTAATTTTTAACCCACTCTAATTAATTAAAATTGTAAAATGTGTATAAAATATTAATATTATAATATACTATAATATTTATTCAATCTGCAATAGATTGATTATCATGAGTGTCTAATTTTTGACTACTAACAATAAGGATGCTGAATGTTGGTAAATCCCTTATGACTTAAGTTCCTCGTTTTGTACCTTCGCCACATCTATTCAAGTATAAGACCAAATCATGGAAATTACTGTCAAAACAGCCCAACAATTAAGATTAACCGAAGAAGAGTTTGAGTTGATAAAACAAAAGTTAGGACGAACGCCTAATTTCACTGAGCTATGTGCTTTTAGTGGCATGTGGAGTGAACATTGTAGTTATAAAAACTCCATAAAATGGTTAAAGACTTTACCACGTGATGGTGGTAGAATGTTGGTAGCTGCGGGTGAAGAGAATGCAGGACTCATGGACATTGGAAATGATTATGGAGTAGTTTTCAAAATTGAATCCCATAATCACCCAAGTGCATTGGAACCATTCCAGGGTGCTGCTACAGGGGTAGGTGGTATACAAAGAGATATTTTCACCATGGGTGCAAGGCCTATTGCTTCTTTAAATAGTTTGCGTTTTGGAAAATTAGAAGATAAAAAAACACAAAGATTATTGGCAGGGGTAGTACATGGTATTGGTCATTACGGAAATTGTTTTGGTGTTCCTACGGTGGGGGGTGAATTGTATTTTGAACAATGTTATCACACCAATCCACTCGTGAATGCAATGAGTGTGGGTATTGTGAAAGCGGGTAAAACAGTAAGTGCCATTGCACTAGGAACAGGCAATCCAGTATTTTTTGTAGGAAGTGCTACAGGTAAAGATGGGATTGGTGGAGCAAGTTTTGCTTCTGCCGAAATTACTGCAGATAGTGTAGAGGAATTACCAGCAGTTCAAGTGGGTGATCCTTTTCAAGAAAAGAAATTATTAGAAGCTTGTTTGGAAGTCATTGAAACAGGCGGTGTGGTGGGTATGCAAGACATGGGTGCAGCTGGCATTATATGTTCCACTGCCGAGATGAGTGCAAAAGGGGAAGTGGGGATGCGGATTGATTTAGACAAAGTGCCTACGCGTCAACAAAATATGAAAGCTTGGGAATTATTATTAAGTGAGAGCCAAGAAAGAATGTTGATGGTGGTTGAAAAAGGAAAAGAAGCACAAGTATTGGCCGTGTTTGAAAAGTGGGATTTATCTTGTTCTAATATTGGTGAAGTGACCGATGACGGGTTACTTAATTTTTATATGCACGGAACTTTAGAAGCTTCCTTGCCTGCATACGAATTAGTATTAGGTGGTGGTGCACCTGTTTATTCAAGAGAATTTAAAGCGCCTGCTTATTTAGAAAAAGTAAATGCTTTTGACATTAATACTGTTGCAGATGTAACCGATTTAAAAGGGACTGTTGATGCATTGGTGCAAATTCCAAACATCGCTTCTAAGCGTTGGGTATATACACAATATGATAGTATGGTGGGTGCTGCGAATACTTCTACGAATGCACCAAGTGATGCAGCTATTGTTATAGCGAAAGGTACAGGAAAGGCATTGGCAATGACCGTAGATTGTAATAGTAAATATGTATATGCGAATCCGGAAGTAGGTGCTATGATTGCCGTTTCGGAGGCTGCAAGAAATATTGTTTGTAGTGGTGGTGAACCCATTGGTGTAACCAACTGTTTGAATTTTGGTAATCCGTACGATCCAGAAGTATATTATCAGTTTGTAAAATCGGTTGAAGGAATGGGTGCTGCTTGTAGAAAATTCAATACACCAGTAACAGGGGGTAATGTAAGTTTCTATAATCAAAATCCTGATGGTCCTGTATATCCTACACCAACGATTGGTATGGTGGGGATTGTGGAGGATATGAAAAATAGAATGACCTTAGATTTTAAAAACGAAGGAGATAGCATTGTTTTATTAGGTACGCAAAGAAACGATATTGGCTCTTCGGAGTATGTAAATAAAATTAAAGGGGTTGAGTTTTCTCCAGCACCTTATTTTGATTTAGAGGAAGAATTTAGTTTACAACAATTGGTTGCAGGTTTAATTAAAGACGCTCATGTAAAAAGTGTACATGATATAAGTGAAGGGGGTTTAATAGTTACTTTATTAGAATCTGCGTTTACTACCCATAAAGGTTTTGAAGTAAGTGCCCATGATACTACTATGCGTAAAGATGCTTATTGGTTAGGAGAAGCGCAAAGCAGGGTGGTGGTTTCTTGCGATGCTGCACAATTGGATGCGATTCAAAAAGCCGCTGCGGATGCAGGTATTGGATTTGTAGTCATTGGTAAAGTAACCAATGGTACTGTGAAAGTTGAAGGTTCAGATTGGGGAAGTATTGGAGATTGGAAAAATAAATATGATACTGCGATTGAAAAACAATTAGGAAAATAATTTCTATCCCTTATGACAAAACAGCCTTCCATCGTAGTGACAGGTACCGCCGGATTTATTGGTTCGGTATTTGTGCAGCGCATGAATGAATTGGGCTTCACTCATTTATTATTAGTGGATGATTTTGGAGTAGAAGCCAAAAGAAAAAACTGGGAAGGAAAAACCTTTGCAAAGATTATTGAGCGTCAAGCTTTTTTAGCCCAATTAGAAAATGACGAATTGGAAATTGACATCCTAATTCATTTAGGGGCAAGAACAGATACGACCGAATTTAATTATGCCATTCATGAGGAGCTAAATGTCGCGTATTCAAAAGCCATATGGAATTATGCAACCAAAAAAAAAATCCCATTGATTTATGCTTCCTCGGCAGCAACTTATGGTGCTGGTGAAAATGGGTATGAGGATAGGCACGATATTGTGGATCAATTAAAGCCATTGAATCCTTACGGGGTAAGTAAGAATGAATTTGATAAATGGGCTATAGCGCAAACAGTTCTAGGAGCAACGAATTGTCCCCCTGTTTGGGCAGGTTTAAAATTCTTCAATGTATATGGGCCTAATGAAGGGCATAAAGCGAGGATGGCAAGTGTGATTTTTCACTCCTTTCATCAAATAAAGGAAACTGGGTTAGTTAAATTATTTAGAAGCCACCGTCCCGATTTTAAGGATGGAGAACAGTTGCGTGATTTTATCTACGTAAAGGATTTAGTGGATGTTATTGATTGGATGATGCAGCAAATGTTGTCAGGTACCTGGGCTAGCGCAAATAATGGTTTATATAATTTAGGGACTGGCAAGGCAAGATCATTCTATGACTTAGCTGCCAATACATTTATCGCACAAGGTTTAACGCCGAATATTGAATTTATAGATATGCCATTGGACATTAGAGATAAGTATCAATATTTTACCGAAGCCAATATGCATAAGCTGCGTGTAGCTGGATACGAAAAGCCTTTTACAAGTTTGGAAGCGGGCGTTCAGGATTATGTCTCCAACTATTTAGTCCCTGGCAAGGGGTACTAATTTTTTTTGAAGCCGACTTCGGCTGCCTGCCGCGGAGGCAAATAAATGGTATAAAACTTCGCAAATATAAAAGCCCTTCAAAATAGTTTCATGAAGCCGACTTCGGCTGCCTGCCGCTGAGGCAAATGAATGGTATAAAATTTCGTAAAAAAGAAAAGCCCTTCAAAATAGTTTCATGAAGCCTACTTCGGCTGCTTGCCGCGGAGGCAAATGAAATTCTATTTTGAAGGGCGTTGTTATTACAAGTTTTATCAGTGTGCTTTCAAAAACGCAATGGCTTTTGCATATGCATCGGCAGTGGCGGTTGGATTAAAGCTAGGGTTGCTTGGATTGGCAAAACCATGATTTGCTTCATATCTATTTACAGATAAATTTTTACCAGCTGTTTTCATATTCTGCTCGAACTCATTCACCAATGCAGGAGAAGGGGATTTATCTTGATTGCCAAAAAATCCAATCACATCACATTGAATTGATTTTAATTTATCCATATTGGATTCAGGACGTCCATAATACATAACCGTCCCTTTTGCTTGAGGTCCAGCAAGTATGGCAGTTTGTAAACTCCACATGCCACCAAAGCACCAACCTACACTATAAATAGAAGCAGTTGGACCCGCTTTTTTAATGGCACCTTGAATAATGGCAGTCATTCTTCCCATATCTGCACCACGCATTAATTTCATAGCACTATCTGGAGTGGCTGCTACTTTACCATCATACATATCCACTGCAATTACATTCATATCTCCTAAATCGGTATAGTATGTGTCTGCTTCTAATTTAACATTGTCGTTCAATCCCCACCATTCCTGAATCACAATTAAAAATTTATTGCTTTTCTTTTTGGCAGGAATAAAATAGGCACTTGCTTGTTTTCCATCAGCTGCTTCGAATGAAATCATTTTTCCAAGCAAATTTTCAGGATTTACGAAAACAGGATTGGGGTGCATCGCTGCAAAACCTGGCATGGAGGCTTCTAATTGATAAGCCTGCTGGGTTTCCATATTGAGACATTCCACTACTTCTTTTTTATCCACTGGTACATATTGCGTTTTTTCCCAATTCCAGCTCAAGGTAATAACGATCATTCCCAAGGCAAATAGGCCAAAAAGTAGCTTTTTCATAGATTTTTATTGATTTTGATTTAAGATGTTCACTTTTCAATAACAGTTATAAACATTTATTGTTTGATCTGGAACCTTGATTTTTTTCAAGGCGTTTTTTGGCTTATTTTTGTACGACCTCTAAGATTTTTTCCCAATAATAGATAGGTCGATTAATAAACCCTT
>CANKWR010000020.1 GCA_947487525.1 Bacteroidota bacterium | reverse complement strand
TTGTATTAGGACATTCTGAACGTAGAGCATATTTCGCAGAAACCGATGCCTTTTTAGCTGAAAAAACCGATGCCGTTTTAGCAACGGGAAGTACCCCTATATTTTGTTGTGGTGAGCCTCTGGAAATAAGAGAAGCAGGTACGCAAAATAATTTCGTAGAAACACAATTAAAGAATTCATTATTTCATTTAAGTCCGGATCAAATTACCGAAGTGGTCATTGCTTACGAACCTATCTGGGCCATTGGTACTGGTAAAACTGCCTCTAGTGAGCAAGCGCAAGAAATTCACGCCTATATACGTTCAGTTTTTGCTATTAAATATGGTCAAGCCATTGCAGATCAAATTTCTATATTATATGGAGGAAGTGTTAAAGCTACCAACGCAAAAGAAATATTTTCTCAACCCGACGTGGATGGAGGTTTAATAGGTGGTGCATCCTTGATTGCTACTGAATTTGCAGCCATTATTAATGCACTTAAATAGATTTTTAAAAATTAGTTTCACTACATGAAGAACATAAGAAATTTTTGTATCATCGCACACATCGATCACGGTAAAAGTACCTTGGCAGACCGTTTATTGGAGCATACAAAAACGATCACTGAACGTGAAATGATGAATCAGGTATTAGATGATATGGATTTGGAGCGTGAGAAAGGGATTACCATTAAGAGTCATGCGATTCAGATTAATTATGTTTATAAGGGAGAAACATATACTTTGAATTTGATTGATACTCCCGGACACGTTGATTTTAGTTATGAAGTAAGCCGTGCGCTTGCTGCATGTGAAGGAGCGTTATTGTTGGTGGATGCTTCTCAAGGAATACAAGCACAAACTATTTCCAATTTATACCTGGCATTAGACAATAATTTAGAGATTATTCCCGTAATTAATAAAATTGATATGGATGGTGCTAAAATTCCAGAAGTAACCGATCAAATTATTGATTTAATTGGATGTAAGCAGGAAGATATTTTATTGGCGAGTGGAAGAAGCGGTATTGGTATTGAAGAAATATTACAAGCAGTTTGTGAGCGTATTCCAGCACCAACAGGAGATACGGAAGCGCCATTACAAGCATTGATATTTGATAGTGTATTTAATAGCTTCAGAGGTATTATTGTGTACTACCGAATTATGAATGGTGTTTTAAAGAAGAATGATAAAATACAATTTGTTGCCTCTGGTAAGGATTATATCGCAGATGAAGTTGGCGTACTGAAATTAGCCATGACGCCAAAGGCGGAAGTTAGAGCAGGTGATGTTGGATATATTATTACAGGTATTAAAAATGCTAAAGAAGTTAAAGTAGGAGATACCATCACCCTAGCCAACAATCCTGGTGAGATGATCAATGGATTTGAGGAAGTAAAACCCATGGTATTTGCGGGTATTTATCCAGTAAACACCGATGAGTTTGAGGAGTTGCGTGATTGTATGGATAAATTACAATTAAATGATGCTTCCTTAACTTTTGAATTGGAAACTTCTCAAGCTTTGGGCTTTGGATTCCGTTGCGGATTCCTTGGTTTATTGCATATGGAAATCATACAAGAGCGTTTGGAGCGTGAGTTTAATCAAACCGTGATTACCACTGTTCCTAACGTAAGTTTCATAGCTTATACCACTAGAAAAGAAAAGATTATTGTAAACAATCCAACAGAGATGCCCGATCCTGTAAAAATTGATTACATCGAAGAGCCATTTATTAGAGCTCAAATTATTACTACCCCTGACTATATTGGAAACATCATTACTTTATGTTTAGGCAAAAGAGGAATGTTGATAAACCAGAGTTATTTAACGCCTACACGTGTAGAGTTGATTTTTGAAATGCCATTAACAGAGATTGTATTTGATTTCTATGATAAATTAAAGAGTGGCACTAGAGGGTATGCTTCTTTTGACTATACCCAAATTGGATTTAGAGAAGCAGATATTGTGAAAATGGATATTTTATTGAATGGGGAGAAAGTAGATGCATTGAGTGCACTCATTCACCGTGGTAAATCGGCTGATTTTGGACGTAAATTATGTGAGAAATTAAAAGAATTATTGACCAAGCAACAGTTCCAAATAGCCATTCAAGCTGCTATTGGTGCTAAAGTGGTTGCACGTGAAAATATCTCAGCGATGCGTAAGGACGTAACTGCAAAATGTTATGGTGGTGATATTAGCCGTAAACGTAAATTATTAGAAAAGCAAAAAGAAGGTAAAAAGAGAATGCGTCAAATTGGAAACGTAGAAATTCCACAAGAAGCTTTCTTAGCGGTGTTGAAGCTGGATTAATATTGGTAAACTATGGGATTAATACCTACGCATGACCCATTTGCCATTTGTCCATTCAAAATACAAATCATCCCCATTGGGCACTAATGTATTTTTAAGTTTCAAATTGTTTTCGATACTACTTAATTCAGATAAAACGAGCTGTGCATTGTTGTTGTCCGTTCTTATATAAGCGTTGCTGCCTTTTTTATACGAAAGAATAAAGCGTTTGATGGGTTGTTTAGGAAAACTTTCATCCTCTGGGTAGATAAAAAAATCACCGCCTAATACCGGCTCATTGTTCTCAAAATGAATTACTTCTATAATTTTATGAGAAATATCGGCATTGTTTTCATCATACCCCAATAAGGTATAATAAGTTTTATTGTTGAACTGGTTTTGAACAATGTCATAGTAAATTGCCCCATGCCAATGTTTACGATTGGAAATTTCATTGTTGGGATTTTCAAAATACTCAGAATCATCGAAAAAAGGCAATAATTTTAATTGACCATCAGGCGCATTCATTTGCATGGCTCCTTTTTGGGAAAAAGTACCATCTTCATTGTCTAATTGCCAACTAAAAAATTTAAAGCTTTTATCTGGTGCAGTTATAATTTTCACACTCACTAAAGAATCAAAAGTATAATTAAATGAAAATGGATTTTTTAAAGTTTGCACCAATGTTCTAGTAAATAAACTATCTGCGTAATGTCTTTTTTGTACGGTAGAGTCTTCGGTAATTCCTTTAGCAATGAATTGCAAAGCTACTCCAGTACTATCCATGTTGTTTTGTGCAACTGCTATGGTAGTGATGGATATAAGGAATGCAAAAAATAAAATACGCTTAATCATACTCAAATATAATAAACATTACAGTGCTTTAGCAAAAGCCAATAAGGTATCAAACCTGATATCTATGGCGGGGTGGGTATTGGGTGTTTCAGGATGTGTAGTATTTAAATAAACGGTATTCATCCCCGCATTTTTGCCAAAATACATATCACTTGGTCTGTTCCCAACCATAATTGATTCCTTAAAATTAATTGAAGGAAACTGAGATTGAGCTTGAAAAGCCATGCCAGGCTGTGGTTTTCTATTGAGTGATTCATTGTCTAAATCTGTGCAATAATAAATATGATCAATCCTTCCACCAACTGCATGAATTTGAGCCAACATATTGCGATGTATATTTGACAAATCGGCTTCAGTCATCAAACCTTTGCCAATGCCTTTTTGATTGGTCGCAATCACAATGGTTTTGAATTTGGCCGCAAGAATTGGCATCGCCAATAAGCTTTCCTCGTAAAATTGAAATTCCTCCCAATTTCTAATATAATCCTCGTTCTTTTCTACATTAATTACCCCATCTCTATCTAAAAATAGCGTCCAGTGGGGTTTGACGTCCGTAATTTGAAAAGACATATTAAATGGATAAAGGGATTAAAAAAGAAGGATTGTTTACTTTCCAAAAATATTGATCTCCACTAATTCACAAATAATGTGTCCAACTAAAATATGTGATTCTTGTATACGGGGTGTGGTGTTGGAAGGAATATTAATTAAATAATCACCAAGTTCTTTCATGGTGCCTCCTTTTTGTCCTGTAAATCCGATGGTAGTTACTCCAATGGTTTTAGCCATTTCAAATGCTTTAACAATATTGCCAGAGTTGCCCGAGGTACTAATACCCACCAAAACATCTCCTGGTTTTGCCAAGCCTTCTAGTAGCCTTGCATAAATAACATCATAGCTATAATCATTGGCAACAGCAGTTAAATAAGAGGTATTGCAATGCAAGGCATCCGAAGGTAAAGCTTTACGATCTTTATAAAAACGACCTGAAAATTCAGCAGCTAAATGTTGCGCATCAGCAGCACTGCCTCCATTGCCTGCAAAATAAACTGCATTTCCATTTTGAAAAGCTTTAGTGATTACATCGGTAACCACATGAATTTGTTGAACTAAGTGTTCGTCAGCTAATAATTGCTGCTTAACATCTATAGAACCTTGGATAATATCTTTAATGGCTTGGATTGACATATATTGTTGGTATTAAAATATGTTTATAATTGTTGTTGTAAAATTAAAAAATTATCTGCCATTTGCTCCCAACTGTATTTTTTCTTTTCAGCTTGAATATGGGATTTAAAATGATCTGTTCCTTTTTCATACAATTGACCAATTCCACTTGCGATTGCTTCAACAGTCGGATCCACTACAAAACCAACCTTATCATGGGGCACTGTATCAGCCAAAGCGCCAACATTGGTCACCAACATAGGTATTTCAAAATGATAGGCAAGGGGAGTGACACCACTTTGTGTAGCATTGCGATAAGGTTGAATGATAAAATCCGCACTGCATACATAGTTTTTCACTTCCTCATCAGGGACAAATTGGGTATGTAATATAATGCGGTCTTCTAATTCCAAAGATTTTATTAAATCATAATAAGGCTGGGCATTTTCATAAAATTCACCCACCACCATTAATTTGATGTTGGCATTTTTAATGGTAGCCGTAGCCATTGCTTTAATCAACATATCCAGTCCTTTGTAATGACGGATGAAACCAAAAAATAAAATTATTTTATCTTCTTCTTGTTGGCCAATTATTTTTCTGGCTTCCGCTTTTGTAATTGGATTGCCAAAATGCGCAAAAATAGGGTGAGGTGACATTACAATGGGTTTATCAGAAAAACGCTGCACATCGTTTGAAACTTTTTGGCTCATGGTTAAAAACCCATCTACTGATTTTGCAAAATAGTTGGTCAGTTGACGATCACCCATTCTTTTTTCATGTGGAATCATGTTGTCTACGATGGAAATAACTTTTGTATGTTTATTGGATTTAGCAATTCTACAAATAGTTCCTAAACAGGGTGCTAAAAAAGGAATCCAATAACGTACGATGATTAAATCAGGTTTTTGTTTTTTTAATCTTAAACCCACCCGTATCCAATTGAATGGATTGATTGAATTAATAATTGAAAAAATGGTAACCTCTTTTGGAGCAGGATCATTCGTATATTGAGTACTTCCCGGAAATAACAAAGATGGATACTGCAAGGAAAAAGAGACTATTGAACTATCTATCTTTTTATCATTAAATGTTCTTGCCAATTGTTCGTCAAAAGCAGATAGGCCGCCTCTTAAAGGCCAACCCGGACCAATTATAACCAAAGAATTTACCATCCTAGTTTTTCGGATATTAAATAACTGTTTCTTTCTGGGGCATTGCGATTAATCAATTCACCTAAGAAACCAGCTAGGAACAATTGAGCACCAATTAGCATTGAAGTTAATGCAATATAAAATGCGGGTTTATTCGTAATGCTTGCTTCAGGTTGAATAAATTTGGAGACAATAATGTATCCCACCGATCCCAATCCAATTAAAAAACAAAATGTGCCCAGTAAACCAAAAAACTGCATTGGTTTCTTGCCAAATTTTGATAAAAACTGAATGGTCATTAAATCTAAAAATCCATTCACAAATCTTTCCCAACCAAATTTAGTAGTGCCATATTTTCTTGCTTGGTGCACGACCACTTTCTCTCCAATTTTTTTGAAGCCTGCCCATTTTGCCAATATGGGTATATATCGGTGCATTTCACCAAATACCTCAATACTTTTTACCACTTTCAATTGGTAGGCTTTAATACCACAATTGAAATCATGTAAATGAATACCGGAACTTTTTCGGGCTACTGCATTGTAAATTTTGGAAGGGATATTTTTAGTAAATGTATTATCGTATCTTTTCTTTTTCCAGCCGCTTACTAAATGATACCCTTGGTTCATAATCATGTCATAAAACTCAGGTATCTCGTCAGGGGAGTCTTGTAAATCAGCATCCATTGTTACCACGATTTCCCCTTGAGCTGCTTTAAAACCTTCATTCAATGCAGCTGATTTACCATAGTTGCGTTGAAAACGAATTCCTTTTAATCCTGCAAATTCAGCCCTTAATTTTTCAATCACCGCCCAACTATCATCATCACTTCCATCGTCCACCATGATCACTTCATAGCTAAACTTATTTTCTTGCATCACACGGTCAATCCATTGCATTAATTCAGGCAATGAATCGGCTTCGTTAAACAAGGGGATGACTACTGATATTTGCATAATATTTTTTTAATACGCATTAAACTGCCGTGTTTTCAAATGGGTTGGTATTTTTCTTGGCTACTGCTGCACCAATTAAAGAACCGATAAGTCCTAAAAATCCAGTTCCTATAATGGTACCACCAAGTGCAAATGGAATGAAATACTTTTTAACCATTGCCGTTGATTGATCAATCATTTCCGCGGTCATTTTAGGATTTTTCAACATTTCTTTTTTCGAGATTAAGATGGCCTTATCAACCATATCCGGAAATAAAAATTCAACTGACAAATAAGTATATAATGCTGTGATTACAATAACAACTGCAGTTGTTTTAAATCCATGTGCAAATACATTGCCAAAAGTTACATTATTGCTATTTTCATTTGAAAATAATATGCCACCATATATTAATCCTCCAATGAATAATGCATAATTAATATAACTCAATACACTCATTTCATATAAATTAAATGTGTATACTACAATAGCAAAAACGATGGAGATAGCACTTAAGATAATTCCTTTTACAATATGACTTGTTATTTTATTTTCCATAAGAATTTAATGTGGGGTGTTGTTTATTGGTTTAGTTTATATGTAGTTTTCCTTTAGCATAAGTACCCATTATTTTTCCCTTTAAGGGGATATCCCAAAAAGGAGCATTTGCGGATTTGCTTTTAGATTGTTGACGACTTAAACAGGTAGTTTGATTTTTACTGAATAAGGTTAGTTCTGCCTCATTTCCTTCAATAATGGTAGCCGATGGAAGGTTAAATATGTTTCTTGCATTTTCAGAAAACAATTGTGCAATTTGTGTATCAGATAAATTTGGTAGTTGATGTTGCACCGTTGCATAGGTAGTTTCGATACATGCAATACCTGATTTTGCATTTTCAAACTCAACCGTTTTGCCATCCCAATCCTGTGGTAAATGATGTGAGCTTATACAATCTACTGTTGCGTCTTCAATTCCTTTTAATAATGCTTTTTGATCCGCTTTAGTTCTTAAGGGAGGAAACACTTTTAACAAAGTATCGTAATTGGTTAAATCTTCATCGGTAAAAAATAAATGATAGGGGGTCACACTACAAGTAATATGTAAACCCTCTTTTTTAGCAGCCGCAATCAATGCAATTCCTTTAGCGGTACTCACTCCGGTAATATGTAATTTTGATTGCGTATATTTTAATAATTCTATGTCACGTGCGATCATTAATTCTTCCGCTATGGCTGGAATTCCAGGTAAGCCAAGTTGAGTAGAAACAATGCCTTCATTCATTAAGCCCAAACTCCCTAAACTTTTATCAATGGGCATTTGGATGGCCACACCATCAAAAGCTTTTACATATTGTAATGCTTTCAAAAACAATAAAGTAGATTGAACAGGGTAGAGTCCATCACTAAAAGCAACAGCTCCATTGTTATGCATGTCTATCATTTCAGCTAAATCCTTTCCTTCTATTTTCTTGGATAAAGCGCCAATGGGTAAAACATGTATGGGTAAATCCTGACTATGTTGTTTGATGTAGGTAACCTGTGATTTAGTATCCACCGTTGGTTGTGTATTGGGAACGGTAAATACAGTCGTAAATCCACCTTGTAGCGCTGCATTTGCACCTGTTGCTAAATTTTCTCTGTGTTCCATTCCTGGATCACAGAATTGTACAAAAGGATCGACAAATCCAGGACTCACTATTAGATCCTTGCCATCGATGGTTTGGTCAGCTTTTTCGGTACAGTGATCCGTAATGGAAACGATTTTGTGATTGTCTAAGAGAATATCTTTGATTTTGCCGTTAAAAGGCGACTGTGCATCTGCAATTTTGACCTGCTTGAGTAAGGTTGTCATTAAGTCAATAATATTTGATGCAATATACCCCGTTTTTTTCGATTTGGGAGTATATTTGCACCCCAAAAACCATGTTTTAGTCAATAAAACACCAAATTCGGGTGGTAGCGCAGTCCGGTAGCGTACACGTCTGGGGGGCGTGTGGTCGCAGGTTCGAATCCTGTTCACCCGACCAAAAAAGGAAATATAAGCCACAACATTTGTTGTGGCTTATTGGTTTAAAGAACGCACAAATCAAGCTTGCTTGGATTTGAAAGTGAATTAAAACAATGCAGCCCACGAAGTGGGCTGATATTTATATTTTTTTCCCATGAGGGAAAACAGGAATACGGAGCGAAGCGACCTAAATCATTACATTAATCTCCTACCTCAACTTGAACGTAAATTCCGGCAATCTTAAAATTTATACCATCATAAACTAGAAAAGCTACACTATAATCAAAATAATTAGTCTTGGTGTTATAATTAGTAACCACATATAAATCATCAAGATTGCTACCATATTTGTCAATAAAAATTGTACGATAATTAGATTTTGTTTCTTCGGGAATTATATCTGTACTAATATCATTTAATTTATAAACTTTATTTAAAGCGACACTTGAGCTACCAAAATTGAAAAGTAAAGTAATGTCTTGTTTGGCAATGTCATTATTTTTGAAATCAATATATTCAACTAAGGAAGGTTCAGGAGCATTAACGCTATTCATTATAGGTATTGGCCAATCCACTTTTATTCCATTAGGATCAAAGGTTTTAAAATTAACAACATTATTTTTCTTGTAACTATTCACAAAACCTTGCCAAAAGATTTTTGCCTTCTGTTCCACTGTTAAATTCTGTGCGGAAACTGTATTGATTGAAAATGATAGAACAATTAATAAATAACCAAGAATTAGCTTTCTCATAAAATTATTTTTTACAATTTAAATACTAATGTAATATGAAATTGCTTATTTAATCAACATTTTATTAAATTCTTCATTATTCCCTAAAAAAACATCCAAATCTACATCTCCGGGTATTCCATTTACTTTACCATATTGATTATACTGTAATAATTTACAATCATATTCCCGAATAACTGGACGTAATCTAAATTTATGATTAATGTATAACCAAAGTGGATATTTTTCCACTTTCCTATTCATAAACACTTGAAAAAAAGTATATGAAGAATAAATGATAGGTTTTACACCATAATAATCCTCTGCCATTTTAAGCCATTTATTTACTTCATCTATATTAACTTCTTTCTCCTCAACATCCAAAATTGGAGGCAAATCATTGGTTCCCAGTTTAACATTATTTTTAAAGTTTTCAAATTGCTTTGATGCTGAAATATTTGGAGAAAAATAATGATAGGCGCCAGTTTTTATATTATTCTTTTGTGCATTATTCCAATAAGTTCGAAATGTGGGGTCAATATAGCTACTGCCTTGTGTTGCTTTCAAAATACAAAAGTCATTTTTTTGTTTAACTAATTTCCAGTTGACAGATTTTTGGTAATGTGAAATATCAATTCCTCTAATTTTATAATCTCGCAATATGAACAATTCAAAATTGTAAATAAAAAGGATGGTTCCAATAACAACCATGCTTATTGTTACTATCATTATTATCTTTAAATAGGGTTTGTGCAATGACATCATATGATTTTTTTAAAATTAAATATATTTTTGCATATAATTTTATTTTAATATATTATTAACGCATTTTTTTATTAAAATTGGATTTAGCCCGCTTCTGATTAAATTGTCCCTAATCCTTTACCTTCGTTCCATGAATTTTACCGATTTAAACCTAAATGCTTCCTTACTCAATGCACTAGCCGATTTAAAATACCAGCAAGCCACCACCATACAACATAGGGTATTCCCCATTGTGATGTCCGGTAGGGACGTATGTGGGATTGCCCAAACAGGAACCGGTAAAACATTCGCCTACTTACTGCCTTGCTTAAAACAATGGAAATTTGACAAAAACAAAGCCCCACAGGTTTTGATATTGGTTCCCACCAGGGAATTGGTGGTTCAGGTGGTGGAAGCTGCTAAGAAATTATCAAAATACATGAATGTAACCACGGTAGGTGTATTTGGAGGAGTGAACATTAATACACAAGCCATTGAGGTTGAAAAAGGAGCAGATATAATTGTGGCTACTCCAGGTAGATTATTTGATTTAATCATGAATGGTTCTATTAAAACAAAAACCATTAAAAAGTTGGTGATTGATGAAATGGATGAAATGTTGAATTTGGGTTTTAGAAAACAAATCACCAATATTTTAGAGTTACTCCCTCAAAAAAGACAAAACTTATTATTTTCCGCAACGATTACCGAGGAGGTTGAAAAATTAATGAATGATTATTTTACCGCACCAGAACGTGTGGAAGCAGCACCAACCGGAACTCCATTGGAAAATATCATTCAAACCGGATACGAGGTACCGAATTTTAATACAAAGGTTAATTTATTGGAATTGTTATTGACTTCCGACACAACCATGACCAAGGTGTTAATTTTTGCTGCTACCAAAAGTTTGGCCGATCAATTGTATGATAAATTAATTGAATTATTCCCTGATATCGTGGGGGTGATTCATTCCAATAAGGAACAAAATTATAGATTCAACACGGTGAACCAATTTAAAGCAGGGGTGTTCAAATACATTATCTCTACCGATGTAATGGCCCGTGGTATTGATGTTGCCGAAGTTACGCATGTGATTAATTTTGATACACCTGATGTACCCGAAAATTATATACATCGTATTGGCCGAACTGGAAGAGCGGATAAAAAAGGAATTGCCATTACTTTTATTACGCCAAAAGAAATAAAGGAGCGAACCGCGATAGAAACATTAATGAAGCAGGTAATTCCAATTCAATCCTTGCCGGAGCATTTAACAATTTCTGACATTTTAACGGAAGAGGAGAAGCCAAAAGTGAGAATGAAAATCATTCAAATTAAAGTACCCAAAAAGGAAGAGTCTGGACCTGCTTTTCATGAAAAATCGTTGAAGAATCAAAAAGTAAATGTGCGTAAAAATCATAAAGATGCCATGACTAAAAAATATGGCAAACCTAAAAAGCGTAAACCGAAAAAATAATAAGCAGAAAAATAAAACCCCCTTATTTTTCTATAAAGGGGTTTTTATTTTAAAATCTTTCTAGACCGTTAAAAAAGAAATTTCCTTCGATAGCGGCATTCTCATCACTATCACTTCCATGTACTGCATTTTCACCAATGGAAGCTGCAAACTTTTTACGGATCGTACCTTCTTCCGCTTGTGCTGGATTGGTAGCTCCAATCAAGGTTCTAAAATCTGCAACTGCATTGTCCTTTTCCAAGATGGCTGCAACAATTGGGCCGCTACTCATAAATTCAACCAATTCACCATAAAATGGTCTTTCCTTGTGCACTTCATAAAATTGTCCAGCCTGAGCAGGCGATAAATGAATCCATTTCATTGCTTTTACAGCAAATCCAGCCTGTATAATTTGATCTAAAATTGCGCCAGTGTATCCTTTTGAGGTTGCATCAGGCTTAATCATCGTAAATGTTCTGTTGCTCATGTTTAATTTGTTATAATGTTTCTAAATGTGGCCGCAAAATTACGCAAAAACATTGGTTTTGCCTTAAATTTGTGTCCTTATGCAAGCAATCGAACAGTTTTTTCCAATTTTGAAAACACCCTTTAAGGGGGTTATTACCTGTCACCAAAAACCGGATGGGGATGCAATGGGGTCTAGTCTTGCATTGTATCATTTTCTAAAAAACCTTGGGCATGATGTAGTCGTTATTGCGCCAACGAACTGGGCACCGTTTTTGGACTGGATGCCAGGCGTAGATCAAGTAATTGATTTTGAGGCTAATAGAGAAATGTCTACAAAACTAGTGAATGAAGCAGATTATACTTTTTGTTTGGATTTCAATATTTTACACAGAACAAAGCATTTAGAACCAGTGATTGCCAATTCAAAATCGGTTAAGATTTTAATTGACCACCATCAACAACCGGATACACCTAGTTTTGGCTATGGCATTAGTGATGTTAAAATGAGTTCAACCTGTGAAATGATCTATGATTTCATCGTCCAATCGGGTCATAGCAACTTAATAAATATAGATATTGCCACTTGTTTATACACTGGATTAATGACGGATACTGGGTCATTCCGTTTCCCCTCTACCACCGCTTCAGTGCATAAAATTGTAGCCCATTTGAAAGAAGTTGGTTTACAACACGCTAAAATTCATGAAAATATATATGACCAAGGGTCAGAAGCTAGGTTAAAGTTTATTGGAAATGCTTTTTTGTACAGAATGCAGGTTTTCCCGGAACTTAATACCGCAATAATGGCCATCCCGAAAGCGGATATATACAAATTTGAGCTAAAAACGGGGGATACAGAGGGTTTAGTGAACTATTTATTGTCCATTCAAGGGGTCAAATTAGCCGCAATTGTCATTGACAGAGATGAGGAAAGAAAATGGAGCTTTAGAAGCAAAGGTATCTTCGATGTTAATATCTTTGCCCGAAATCACTTTGAGGGGGGCGGCCATGCGAATGCAGCTGGAGGCAGATCCTCAAAATCGGTTGAAGCAACAGCCGCAGATTTTATTGAAATAATTAAAACATATAAAAATCAATTAACACAATAAACTAAAAAATGGTAAAATCAACTTTAAAGTTAGTCGCTGCTATTGTTTTGTTTGCAAGTTGCAATCAATTCGAAAAAGCGCCATCTGGAATGACTTACAAAATTAAACACGGTAGTGGTAACGAAAAATTATTACAAGCTGGTCAATATGTGAAATTAAATATCGAATACAAATTAAAAAATAAAGATTCTGTATTAAGTAGCACTTTCGAACATATGCCAGTTTACTTCCCAATTGATACTGCTCAATTAGGCAATTATACTTTTACTGAAATCTTAATGAAATTACGTAAAGGAGATAAGGTTGATTTTAATTTAAGTATTGATACTTTAGTAAAAATGAACCAATTGCAATTCAACGAAATGTTCAAGAAAGGCGATGTAATCATTGGTAAAGCTGAAATCTTGAATGTATTTACGGACGTTAATCAAGTAGATGTAGATTACAAAAAAGAACAAGCTATTGAAAAAGAAAAGGAAATTAAAATCATCAAGGATCACTTAGCTAAGAATAAAATTAATGCTACTCAAACTCCAGAAGGGGTATTTATTGTTATTAAGAATGCAGGTGATACTACCGTAAAAATTGATACTACAAAACAAGCGAGTGTTAATTACAAAGGATATAATTTGAAAGGAGAAGTATTTGATACCAATATGAAGCCTAATGATTCAACTGCCAAGCCTTATCCAGTAAGAGTAGGTGATCATGGTGTGATTCCAGGTTGGGAAATTGCTTTAACTTATTTTGCTAAAGGTGGATCAGGTACGATTTTTGTACCAGCCATGTTAGCGTATGGCCCACAAGCTAATGGTTTAATCAAAGCATATGAGAACTTGGCATTTGATATTGAAATCAAAGAAGTAATCAAAAAGCCAGCTCAAACTGTTCAACCTATGTTACCTCAAATAAAGACTAAATAGAAAATTAGTTGAAGCACAAAAAAGTTTCTTATAAAAAAATCCCGCAACTTATCATTGCGGGATTTTTTTATTGTGTAAATTTTACTTAAATCAATTTGGGCAGAAGTGTTGTAATTTCTTTTGCTTCATTCACATCATGCACCCTAATTATATTGGCTCCATTCATCAAACCAATGGTGTTCACGATGGTAGTGCCATTGAGTGCATGTTCTGGAGTGGTTGCTAAGGTTTTATAAATAATTGACTTTCTAGAAACACCCAATAAAATCGGCAAATTCAATGCTGATAACTTACCTAATTGCTTTACAATGGTAAAGTTTTCATCCATTGACTTACCAAAGCCAAAACCAGGATCTATTACCCAATCATTGATGCCGTATTCACCAAGTTGTTTCTTTTTTTGTTGGAAGTAGGTTATTATGTCCTCCATAATATCTTTTCTGCTTGGTATTTGATGCATACTTTCTTTATTGCCCGTGATATGCATTCCGATATATCCAGCCTTATGATCCGCAATTACATTTAACATAGCTTCATCAAACTGACCACAACTAATATCATTGATGATATGCGCTCCCGCCTTTAATCCTTCCAATGCAACATCACTATTAAAGGTATCCACAGAAAGATAGATTGACGGAAATTTGCTTCGAATCGCTTCAATAATGGGTACAATATTTTGTGTCTCCTCCTTCGTGGAAATAAATTGAGCACCGGGTCTTGTACTTTGGCCTCCAATATCAATAATGGATGCCCCTTGATTAATAAATTTCTCCGCAATACCCAATGCCACATCCACAGTTTGAACCCTGCTTTTTTCAAAAAAAGAATCCGTGGTCATGTTCATGATACCCATTATTTGAGGGGTATCTATTTCCCAGATTTGGTCTCTAACAGGAATTTTGAACATAGTTTTATTTTAAGGGCGTTATGTATTATCTTGCAACTGTTCAAAGTTATTAACTAACCTCGAAATTCTTACATTTTTAATGAGTCAAACTTCTTCACAATTCGATAAAGCCATTGCATCCTGTAGTGATATTTTTATTAAGAAAACCAAGGATTATGGAACTGCCTGGAGAGTGCTTCGTATTATTTCGGTGGTAGATCAGATTTTTATTAAAGCGTTAAGAATTAGAACCATACAGGATGTGGGTACACAAAAAGTAGGAGATGATATTAAAGATGAATTCAAGGGCATCATTAACTATTCAATCATAGGTTTGATTCAGTTGAAATTAGATGATCCTAAAGTGGAAGACTTGCCCGTTCACGATGTACAATCCTTGTATAAAGAATATGTCACTTTCGCAAAGTCAACGATGCTAGACAAAAACCATGATTATGGTGAAGCATGGCGAGACATGAGTCAAGAAAGTTTCGCTGATTTAATTTTATTTAAATTATTGCGAATCAGACAAATTCTTAACAATGATGGAAAAACTTTAATCAGTGAAGGGATTGATGCCAATTTTGTAGACATATTAAATTACGCTGTTTTTGCATTAATATTAATTGAGGAAGGCAAACATTAAACTATTCAAACCATTTAAATAATATAATTATGCAATCCTTTCTAAAATTATTGCGCTGGACAGTGGGTATATTATTTATTTTCTCTGGTTTAATAAAAGCCAATGACCCATTGGGCTTAAGCTATAAAATGCAAGAGTTTTTCGATGTATTGGGTCTTTCTTTTTTCAGTGATTATACCTTAATCTTTTCCATTGGAATGAATGTGCTTGAAATAGTTGCAGGCATTGCCTTAATTATTAAATTTCCATATAAGCAAACGCTTTGGTTACTATTAGGCTTAATTGTATTTTTTACTTTCTTGACTGGTTATGCATTATTTTCGGGAAAAATAAAAACCTGTGGTTGCTTTGGAGATTGTATTCCCTTGACGCCTAAAACCTCATTTATTAAAGACATTGTATTATTTGTTTCCATTGTTATTTTGTTATTCAACCATAAAAAGGTTAAATCAAAAATAAAACCTTGGTTAGGTTTTTTTATTTTAACGGTTGCCAGTTTTGGGGTTGTTTATGGTCAGTATTATGTTCAAAACCATTTGCCTATTATTGATTGTTTGCCATATAAAGTAGGGAATGACATTAACGAAAAAATGAAAACGCCACCAGGGGCTGTACCTGACAGTGTTTCTATTCAAATGGAGTTTATAAAAGAGGGTAAATCCTATTACTTTGATGCCAATCATTTTCCCGAAAATTTTGATGCTAGCTATGTTTATAAAAACAGGAGAGAAGTGGTTGTGCGTAAAGGGAATGGATTAAAGGCAGCCATTGACGATTTTGCATTAGAGACCTTACATAAAGTAGATAGTACAAAAGAAATTTTAGGCCAAACCATTCCTTATGTATTGGTTTTCACCGGCAAAGTCACTGCAGAAGTACCCTGGAAAAATTTGTTAGCCCAGTTACATCAAAAACATACATTGATTTACATTGTCACTGCTGATAAATCAGGTGCCCTTCAATTATTGTCTAAAGAAAATATTCTAATTGGGGATATCACCATGATCAAAACAGCCGCTAGAGTATGGCCTACCATTTTTGTAATGAACGGAAGTGTGATCATGCAAAAGCAAAGTTACCTTGACTTCTTAAAAAAATAACAGCCTACTTACATTAAATTGGCTAACTTAGGTTATCACTGTAAAAGTTTTTGTTATGTCAAAAATCAAAGAAATTCTTCAAAAGAAAGGGCCTGTTTTTAATTCGGTTACCCCAGATACTAAAGTGTTGGATGCTTTAAGTATCATGAAATCTGAAAACCTAAGCTATGTGGTGGTGATGCAAGATGCGAAGTACTTAGGCATTATGTCTGAACGGGACTATACCCATAAAATTAAATTACAAGGGAAAAAGTCTGAATCAACTACGGTGAAAGATATTATGTCCTCCGATTATCCAGTAATTGGTTTTGAGGAAGACTTGCAAAGATGCATGGTATTAATGAACGTATATAAAACCAGGTACTTGCCCATATTCGACGAAATGGAATTTCAAGGCATACTCACCATGAATGATTTAATGAGAGAAGTGATTGCGAAGGAGGATCCATCCAAACCAAACACGCATGGCTAGTTCAAACCTGAAGTTTATTTAATGATCACTTCATTGATCATATTTTCACCCATTTTTTCGTTGACTCTTTCAATGATTTGAACTTTCTGAAAACCCAATTCATTTTTTAAAGGGCCAACACTCGTTTCTATAAATAACTTTTTATCAAAAATGTAAATTTTGTCGGTATACTTTGCAATGGTGGCACCCATAATTTCACTCCATACTTCTTCAATTTGTGCAGCACGAATTCCGTTTTTCAATTTACTGCTTTGTACAAACTGCTTTAATGCATCTCCTAATTTAAATACTGCCATAGCTTGCAATTTACACAATTATAATTCAATGAGTTGATAACTGCTTAAATGTTTCCCCAACAAATTAGCCACCCTTTCTTTATGGGTGTCTGTTATAAATACTTGCCCATCCGTAGAATGACTTACCCAGTCTAATAATTGAATCATTCTTTGTTCGTCTAATTTTTCAAATATGTCATCCATTAATAAAATAGGAGAGAACCCTTTATTTTCTTTAATTAATTTCCATTCAGCCAATCTAATTGCAAATAATAAACTTTTGCGCTGACCCTGAGATGCTTCTTGTTTAAAAGGCTGATTTTGAATGGTGATGATTAAATCATCCTTATGAATACCCGCATTAGTTCTTTGTAAAATTTGATCCTTGGGGAGAGACTGTGTCAATAAAGTATCAAACGAGTCCTGATTTAATTGAGATTGATATTGAATGTGAATTTCATCTTGCTGCCCAGCAATATGTAAATACAAAGAAAGTATTTCTGGTAAATAATTGTTGATTAACTCTTTTCGATAGGTATGAATAATATTACCATTTTCAACAAGCTGTTCATTAAAGGTTTCCAATAAAAGCGTATCCAAATAATTTATTTCAGCAGCATTTTTTAACAAACTATTTCTTTGAACTAATATTTTATTGTACTGAATCAAATGTTTTAAATAGATAGGGTGTATTTGTGACAGTAAACTATCCATTAATCTTCTTCGCTCTTCACTTGAGCCAGTGATAATTTGAACATCATCAGGGGCAATCATTACACAAGGGATTTTACCAATATGCTGCGATAGTTTTGTATAGGGTTCTTGGTCAAAATAAAATTCTTTTTTAAGATTTTCTCTAAGAATACAAGTGATGGGGGTGGACACTCCATTCATATCATATTTACCTTCCACGCGCATACCCGCATGTGCATGATGCACATTTTGGGCATCGGGCCTACTAAAATAACTTTTCGTAAATGATAAATAATAGACGGCATCCAATACATTTGTTTTTCCCGTACCATTGGGACCAACTATACCCACAATTCTGTCTGTAAAAACAAATTGCTTTTGCACATAGTTCCTAAATTGGACCAAAGAAAGTTGGTGTAGCCATACCATAGGTGCAAAATACATAAGAAAAAGCTGTAATTTTAGCCAAATTTTAAAGGAATGACTTTAATTAGCGAGCAACAGCTGCCCAGTATTATCAAAAGGCTTGCTCATCAAATATTAGAAACCTATCCTGGTTTGGCCAATACGGTCATTGTAGGGTTGCAACCAAGGGGGGTATTTTTGAGTGATAAAATCGTAGCTGCTTTACAGCAGGAACTAAGCCCTGAGCAGGTGGTTTACGGTAAATTAGACATTACTTTTTTTAGAGACGATATTCGTAGAGCACTCCATTTACCCACGGAAACCGATTTGCCTTTTAGTATTGAAGGGAAAACGGTTATTTTAATTGACGATGTATTGTATACTGGTAGGACTATCCGAGCTGCTTTAGACGCATTACTTTCCTTTGGTAGGCCCTCAAAAGTGGCTTTATGCGTTTTGGTGGATCGAAAACCAAGCCGTGAATTGCCCATTCAGCCTGATTTTGCTGGAAAAGAAATGGACACTTTAACCCCACATAAGGTAAAAGTAAGGTGGAAAGAACATGATGGGGTGGATGATGTGATTTTGTTGGATGCTTAATTTATCTTAATTTTGTTTTTTAATGGCACTATCTACCAAACATCTTCTTGGTATCAAAGACCTCAACACTGAGGATATTCAACTTATTTTATCTACTGCAGGTCAGTTCAAAGAAGTTTTACAAAGACCCGTCAAAAAGGTTCCTAGTTTAAGAGACATTAATATTGTCAATTTATTTTACGAGAACTCCACCAGAACTAGAATTTCATTTGAATTGGCTGAGAAAAGGCTTTCTGCGGACGTAGTTAACTTCACTGTTTCAAGTTCATCAGCGGCTAAAGGAGAATCTCTTTTAGATACAGTCAATAATATTTTAAGCATGAAAGTGGATATGGTGGTGATGCGCCATAGTGCTTCAGGAGCGCCTCATTTTTTAGCAAAACATATTGATGCTGCCATCATTAATGCAGGGGATGGAATTAACGAACATCCAACACAAGCGTTATTAGATGCCTTTTCAATGGTCGAAAAATTTGGATCCTTAAAAGGACTTAAAGTGGCCATTTTGGGAGACATTATGCATAGCCGAGTTGCCCTTAGTAATATTTATTTATTAAAGAAAATGGGTGCTGAAATCATGGTTTCTGGCCCACCTACCTTAATCCCTACCTATCTTAAGGAAGCAATGGGGATTCAAGTAGAATACAATATCGATAAAGCTTTGGCTTGGTGCGACGTTGCCAATGTGCTTAGAATTCAATTAGAGCGCCAAAATCAGCCCTTATTTTCATCATTGAGAGAATATAACCTAGCTTATGGAATCACCATGGATCGCCTCAATAAGCTCAACAAAGAAATCGTAATCATGCATCCCGGCCCTATTAACAGAGGGGTTGAAATGGATAGTGATGTTGCAAACAGTCCACATTCCATTATTTTAGACCAGGTTGAAAATGGGGTAGCTGTGAGAATGGCTTGTTTATACCTGTTAACGGGTAGGACAAATCCAGCCTAATGCTTGTTTGTTTTAACAATTTCCTTACTTTTATTGCATGCAAAGAATTTGTTTATTTCCAGGCACTTTTGATCCAGTTACCCTTGGACATATTGATATCATCAATCGATCCTTACCCTTATTTGATAAAGTTATAGTGGGTATTGGGATGAATGCCGCTAAAAATCCCATGTTTAGTGCTGATCAAAGAAGGCTTTGGTTTGAAGAAATTTATAAGGATGAGCCTAAGGTGGAAGCGGTGATTTATGATGGGTTGACCATAAAATATTGTCAGGCGATTGGTGCAAAATTTATCCTGAGGGGTATTCGTTACGTAAGCGATTTTGAATATGAAAAAACCATTGCCGACGCCAATAGAACCATGGACAAGCATATTGAAACCATCTTCTTGACTGGAGAACCAAAATACACATCCGTTGCCTCCACCATTGTTAGAGATATTTTAAGAAACGATGGAGATGCATCCCCATTTTTACCAGACGTGGTAAATAAAAGTCTTAACAGATAATAGCATCAAATTAGTCTTCTTGTTTGTTTAGCTTTAATCTATACGCTTCAATTACTTCTATAATGTTGGGATAGGTTTGATCTAAACAATGCCTTGCTTTCGCTAGTGAATGCCATTCAATTTTTTCAATATCCTCAGTGGATTGTGGAATCCCTTCCTGTGCATTGGGAATAGACATCTGAAACCAATAAGTGCGCTTTACTACTTCCTCATTTAAGTAGGTATCAAAATAAGTATGATTGGTAAAACACAACATGCCATGTAATTGGATATTTTGTAAACCAGTTTCTTCCTGTACCTCTCTTACAGCACAGGTTTGTATGGTTTCCCCTTCGTCTAATTTTCCTTTGGGTAAATCCCAAAATCCTCTTCTATAAATCCATAATATTTCCCCTTGTGGGTTGGTCACTAATCCGCCTGCGGCAATTATTTGAGTTGGCATAAATGTGTATAGTATTTAGTAACTATTGAAGTAAAATAAGCATTTAGCCATTAATTTTGTCACACCAATACATAATTGATATGACCAACGAAAAAGCAGTAGCAGAAAAATTACTTCAAGTAGGTGCAGTAAAATTAAGTCCAAATAATCCATTTACCTGGGCTAGTGGTTGGAAAAGTCCAATCTATTGTGACAATCGTAAAGTGTTATCCTTTCCTTATGTACGTGATTTTATCAAAAGTGAAATGTGTAATGTGATCTTTGAGCAATTCGAAGGAGCAGATATGTTAGCCGGGGTGGCCACAGCGGGTATTCCATGGGGTGCCATGGCTGCGGATCAATTAAAATTACCGTACATCTACGTGCGTCCAAAACCCAAAGAGCATGGCTTAGGCAACCAAATTGAAGGTGCTTATGAAAGATCCAATAAAATTTTAGTCATTGAGGATTTAATATCCACGGGTAAAAGTAGTTTACAAGTAGTGGATGTATTGCGCAATGAAGGATTAGAAGTGGTGGGGATGGTTTCCATATTCAATTATGGTTTTAGTATTGCCGATGAAGCATTTAAAGCCGCCGGTGTCCCTTATCATTCCTTAACCAACTATGCTAGTTTAATTGACTTAGCGGTTGAAAAAGGAGATATAGATGCCAATACCCAGGAAACTTTAATGCAGTGGAGAGAAAGTCCTTCCACTTGGAACCCATAAATTGATCGACTATTTAAAGATTTTTATTTGAGTTGACCTTGCACAGTTTTTAAAAGGTCCCTAACTACCGATTCCTTTAAGTTAAAAGTTTTGGTAGTCGTGTAATTAATGGGAATTGTTTTAGTAAAAAATCCTTTTGAAACTGTAGCATTTCCAACCACCATAATTTTAAAGGGCTTATTAAACATTAAGTCTACACTGTGATTCAAAATGGAGTTTAAGCCAATCTGTAATTTCGCTGGTAATATAAAATTAGCAGAGGAAGGTATATTGATGGGTGTTTCCAATAAATAGTGTGTTAACTTTTGGTCATTGACATAAATATCACAGTCCATTTTTTTTAATTCTAAATCAAATCCATTGGGGTTGTAGCAATTTAATTGAGCATTGATAATATTTTCCTTTAAACTCATTTTTTCAATCTTAAAGGATTGTACTCCCTTTAATTCAAAAGATTTTGGGGAACTGCATCCAGAGATGAAAAGGACAATCGCTAAAACAAGGAATCTATTTAGTTGCATTTTGAAAATTTGTATAAAATTAATAGGTATTTGTAGATTGGGAAAATATATTTACATAACTTTTTGTTAACTATGTATATAACAGACTTACAATATTTTGGTACGATTGGCTATATTAAATCAATAACACCAGCGAAAGAAGTGTTTTTTGATCATCAACATCCTTATTCCAAAATGAGTTTTAAAAATAGAATGGTCATTGCCACAGCTCAAGGCCCTTTGCATTTATCTATTCCATTGATAGGGGGAAGGGATCAAAAAGCACTTATTGGCAATATCATGATTGACTACAGCACAAATTGGCAGGACCATCATTTTAAAGCAATTGTATCCAGTTATCAACGATCACCATTTTTCGAATACTATAAAGCTTCTTTATTTGATGTATACAATAGTAAACCTGCTTTGTTAGTGGATGTATTATTAACAACAAATGCCTGGGTAAAAAAGCAATTAAAAACGCATTGGGAAATTGTTGAAACCAATCCTGAAGTAGCTGTACAAAGAAGTTTTGACCCCTGGTTACCCAAAAATTACCATTTGTATCCCAATCCTTTGAAATACAATCAGGTGTTTGAAGATAGAACTGGCTTCTTACCTAATTTATGTATTTTGGATTTATTATTCTGTTGTGGAGGTAAACAAGCCAATCAATTATTGATGTCTTTCTAAATAGGTTTTTGCCCATTTTTCATATTCTTTAATTTCCGCCCACTCCTTACTATTGTATAAATAATCATAGGCTTCATTGCGATCCTTTGCCATTTGTAATTTCTCAGTCAAAATTGCTTTCTTTAATTGGTAACTTCTAACAATAGAAGTAATTAAAAGCCTTTCTGCAATTAAATCATCTACCGAGTCCATTTGTTGATCATAACTTGCAAATTGAATTGGATTTTGACGTGCTTTGATCCAGTTTTTCGTTTGGCTAATTAATTCATCATAGGCTTGTTTATCCTCCTTGATTGATTCCGTTGCCTCTAATGTTTTGGTGTATTCGTATTGCTTAATTTTCCTTGGGGCTTGTTTATTTTGAACTGTAGCCTTATTGTATATTTTCAAAATATTATTTTGAGCCAAAACCGTAGGTTTCTTTTTTGGATTGTCCTTTATACTTGAATGCTGCGCATTAATTTGACTTTCATATTTTTTTATTGGTCGAATTTGAATACATAACAAAATTGTTAATCCCAAAATTGCAACAATGGGTTTGAAGGAGAATGTATTTCCTTTCATCACTTTGTTTATTTTATGTATCCTCGTTAATAATTCTCCTTGATGCTGTACCGCAGCCAACCTTAATTCATTGTAGCTGTTTTTGTTCAATAAGGACAATTGGTATAAAACTTTTGTATATAAAAGGGGAGTAGCCTGCTGGCTTTGTAAAACTAGCTCATCACAAGCAATTTCTCTTTGTAAGGATAAGTTCTTTGATAAAAGATGGTTGAATGGATTGAACCAAAGCATAATGTTAGCAATGGTTTGAACAAAATTAAATAAATAATCATTTCTAGTAATATGCGCTAACTCGTGTAGTAATATTAATTTTATTTCATCAACACTTAATTGATTACATAAGGCAAATGGCAATAAAATGACCGGTTCAAAAAATCCAAAAACGACTGGGCTATTCACTTTATTGCTATAACCAATGGTTAAATTTTGAGGAATTTGTTGATGTAGTTCTTTTATCAATTCCTTTAAAGAGGGATCAATGACAATTGATTTTTTTAATGCTTTTAATGCTACAATACGATAGATCAATTGTCCAATCAAATACACCAAACTAAGGCAATAAACAATACCAATGATTGCAAAATAGAAATGGGGATTGGGAACGGATATATTGATACCCTTTAAGTACTGAATAGGAAAGTGGTATAATTGAGTTACTTCAATTAAAAACAAGATGGTTGCGGCAAATTGAAGGGTAGTTCCTATTTTAAATTGGGTGTTGGCTTTCAAATAAAAAATAGTGGTAACCAATTGAAATAACAACCACAATACACCTAAGAATAGGATATTGTGCTGCATTGCGTAGGTTATATTTTCAAAATAAAGCATCCTCTAATTCATTATTGTTTTACACTTATTATTGATTGGCATTTTTTTCTAATGTTGCAATCAAATGTTTAATCGCAATTAATTCATCCCTGCTTGTTTCGTTATTGCCCAATGCTTGTAATACCAAATCTGAAGCAGAACCACTAAAAAGGGTTCTAATCATTTTACCAACGTATTGTTCCTGTGCTTTTTCCTTATTAAAACAAGGGGTGTAAATATGGGTTTTTGAAGATTCATCCCTAGATACCATGCCTTTTTCATGCATTATTTGCATCAATTTTAGGGTAGTCGTATATCCAATATTTTTTGATTGCTGTACTATTTCATGTACTTCACGGACTGTTGCATTTTGCTTATCCCATAAAATACTTAAAATCTCTAATTCGCTTTCAGTGGGTTTGAATGATTTGGTCATAGTATTACGATTATATTCGTAAGTAAATCTACTTTAAGCGAATGAAATAACAAAAAAATCCCCCCGAAAATTCGGAGGGATCCTGTTAAACTATCGTAAAAATGCTATTTAGATTTAAGGTACTTAGCATATTTGGCATTTTGTTCCTCCGTTAAAGCTTTGCCATTCACGGTGATTTTGCCATCCTTGATTTCAATTTTGATATTGTCTTTTGATGCTAAACCATCTGCTTGTAAAGCTTCTGCTAAGGACTTAGAATCAGCCGACATCGTCACTGTATTCGCAGTATTTGTTTTTGAAGTTTCTGTATTAATAACAGACATTTCAATAGTTTGAGATTTAGTTTCAACGGTAGTTGCTTTGGAAGGGTGCATTTTAGCCAAAGTTGGCGCCAATACCAATGAAACAATGGACATTAATTTAATCAAAATATTCATTGAAGGACCAGAAGTATCTTTAAATGGATCTCCCACAGTATCACCTGTTACAGATGCTTTATGTGGCTCCGATTTTTTATAGAACATCTCACCGTTTATTTCAACTCCTTTTTCAAAAGATTTTTTAGCGTTGTCCCAAGCACCACCCGCATTGTTTTGGAAAATACCCATCAATACACCACTCACCGTAGCTCCCGCTAAGAAACCACCTAAAGCTTCTGGGCCCATGGTAAAACCAATTAAGATAGGAGAGACAATCGTGATTGCACCTGGCAACATCATTTTTTTAAGTGAAGCTTCCGTTGAAATCGCAACACACTTTTCATATTCTGGCTTACCAGTACCTTCCATAATACCAGGAATGGTACGGAACTGACGACGCACTTCTTCCACCATCGCCATTGCAGCTTCACCCACCGCACGAATGGCTAATGAAGAGAAGATGAATGGAATCATACCGCCAACAAATAAAGCTGCTAAAACATCCGCTTTATAAATATCAATATGTTGATTATTTGGCATCGCAACACCTACGAAAGCTGCGAACAATGCTAATGAAGTTAAAGCAGCAGATGCAATGGCAAAACCTTTACCACTTGCAGCGGTTGTATTTCCTACCGCATCCAAAATATCTGTTTTCTCACGCACTTCAGCTGGCAATTCACTCATTTCAGCAATACCACCTGCGTTGTCTGCGATAGGACCAAATGCATCAATGGCTAATTGCATAGCAGTGGTTGCCATCATACCTGCAGCAGCAATCGCCACACCATATAAACCTGCACAAGCATAAGAACCATAAATACCAGCAGCCAACACTAAAATTGGATAGAATGTAGATTCCATGCCTATTGCTAAACCACCAATGATATTGGTAGCGTGACCAGTACTTGATTGTTTAATAATACTTAATACTGGACGTTTGCCCATGGCTGTGTAATATTCAGTGATGATACTCATTAAAGTACCTACTACTAATCCTACTGCAATGGCACCAATTACTCCATTTCTAGAGAATTCTAAGCCTCTTAAATACATGGTTTCAGGTAATATATTAGATACTAAGAAATAACAAGCAATGGCTGTTAATACCATAGAACCATAGTTTCCCATGTTCAAAGCATTTTGAACGGTTGCAGTATTCAAACCAGCGCTTTCACTGATTCTTACAAAGAAGGTACCCACTATGGATAATAAAATTCCTACACCTGCAATTAACATGGGTAATAAAATGGGAGATAACCCACCAAATGCATCTACCAATACACCACCTGTTGCATTTTTAACTTCTTGACCCAATACCATGGTAGCCAATACCGTTGCAACATAAGAACCGAATAAATCGGCACCCATACCTGCCACATCACCTACGTTGTCACCTACGTTATCTGCAATCGTTGCAGGGTTACGAGGATCATCTTCAGGAATACCTGCTTCTACTTTACCTACTAAATCAGCTCCAACGTCTGCAGCTTTGGTATAAATACCACCACCCACGCGCGCAAATAAGGCAATAGACTCTGCACCTAAAGAAAAACCAGTTAATACTTCTATTGTTCTTAACATGCCTTGAGTATCACCATCAGGTGAGAAGTAATGTTTTAAAATCAAAAATAAACCACCTAAACCTAATACTGCTAATCCAGATACGCCTAAGCCCATCACTGATCCACCAGTAAAAGAAACTTTTAACGCACGTGCTAAACTTGTTTTAGCAGCTTCGGCAGTTCTAACGTTCGCTTTGGTAGCAATCTTCATTCCAATATATCCAGCAGTTGCACTAAATACAGCCCCGATAATAAATGATATTGCAATACTCCAGTGGCTACCTTCTGGATTTTGTTGAGCCATAAAACCTAATAATAAGGCAACAATTACTACAAAATAGCCTAATATTTTCCACTCCGCTTTCAAGAAAGCCATAGCGCCTTCAGCAATATAAGTGCTAATTTCTTTCATACGAGCATTACCGGCATCTTGCTTAGATACCCAGTTGAATTTCAATAGAGTATATAGTAAACCTACAATACCCATGGCCGGAACGGCATAAAATAGAAGATCTTTCATAAGAATTTTACTTAATTCAGTTATTTGTTTAGATTCAATTAAGGTCTGCAAAAATAGGGTGAAAAGGCCAAAAAAAGGCAAAAAAGCGCAACTTTACTGCTCTAGTAATGTAGTGTCTTCCTTTCCGGTAAACACGGATACAAGCTGCTTACCACTATATATTTTTTTATTGTATTTATTACCCAAAATAATAATTGTAGCAGAATCCTTTAAAAGCCTTGCAAAAACGGCATTATTACCATGCCACCAGCCATTATGAAAAATCAATTTTTCCTCATTTGGCCTCATAACCATCCTCCAACCAAAGCCATAATTTCTAAAATCCTTAGTCAGTGGACTCTTTGGTTCATAGGCTAAATCCATGGTGGATTGTTTTACATAGCTAGCTGAACGGAGGGCTTTATCCCATAAAAACATATCCTGGACAGTACTATATACGTTTTTATCCCCATATATACAGTCGTATTTATCAAGTTTGAATGGTTGATTTTTTTCATTATAAGAAGGCACATATTGATCTTTCATTTTGTTGCTAAAAATAAAAGTATGCTGCATTTGCAAGGGTTTAAAAATGGTTTCATCCATATAGGTAGGAAAGTCCTTACCCGTAACCTTTTCTATAATTAAAGCGAGTACTACATAGTTGGTATTACAATATTTAAACACTCTATTTGGCTGTGCTTGCGGAGCAGGTCGCTTTTGAACCATAAAATCAAGTACGTCCTGATTATTGTAAGTGCCTTCTTTAAAAGGGGCAGTTTTGGAGACCAATTGTAATTTATGTTCAATTTTACCTTTCTTATTTTTGGTTTTAACATCTACGTATTTCACGGATTCCATAAAATAAGTATAATCGGGTAGACCACTTCTGTGACATAGTAATTGCTCAACGGTCACTTGTGTATAAGGAAACTTGGGTAAATATTGAGTGACCAATGCTTTTAAATCAATTTTTTGCTCCTCCCATAATTTCAGGGTAGCCATACCAGTAAAGGTTTTGGAGATAGAGGCTAAATGCAATGAAGTTGTATTGTTAATAGGGGTTTTACGAACCACATCAACAAAACCTTGGTAGTCTTCAAAAACAATTTCTCCATTTTTAGCCACTAAAATTTCCCCACTAAAATTTTTACTGAATAGCTTTTCATAGCGTTCCTTTATTTGAGCACCATATTTATCTTTATTTGAGGAGATAGAGATAGGCATTCTTGCCGTATCAACGCTAGGGGATTGAGGATCCTGGCCCGTACCACAAGCTGTAGTTAATAAGAAAATTCCAAGTAAAAAGGTCATCCGCACAATCATCTGTTAGTTTTTAGAATATAAATTAGAAATGTTTAGGATATAAACGAATAAAATTACAAATTATTGTAATTCAAAATAACCCAATATTATTTTACCTTTACTCTATGAGCAATCTAAACAGTACTAGTTATCCTAAAGACAAGATTAAGGTTTTATTCTTAGAAAATATCAGTGAAAAAGCAGTGCAATATTTCAAACATCAAGGGTATTCGGATGTTAAAAAAGTAGCTGGTGCGTTGAGTGAAGAGGAGTTAATTAAAATCATTAAAGAGGTTCATATTTTAGGGATACGTTCTAAAACATTTATCTCCAAAAAAGTGCTGGATAGTGCTAAAAAATTACAAGCTATTGGCTGCTTTTGTATTGGCACCAATCAAGTGGATATGAAAGCTTGTAAACAAAAAGGGGTTGCCGTTTTCAATGCGCCCTATAGTAATACAAGAAGTGTTGCTGAACTGGTGATTGGATCTTCCATTATGTTGATTCGAAAAATAATAGACAAAAACAAAGCAGCACACGAAGGCATCTGGAACAAAGAAGCAAAAGGCAGTTTTGAATTAAGAGGTAAAACCATTGGTATTATCGGCTATGGAAATATAGGGACACAAACAGGCATTATGGCGGAAGCCATGGGTATGAAGGTTAAGTTTTATGATGTAGAAACAAAATTACCCTTAGGTAATGCAGTGTCTACAAAGTCAATAAAAGAATTGGTAAGTACCTCCGATATTATTTCCATTCATGTACCAGAAACATCTCAAACTAAAAACTTGTTTAGTAAAGAGGTAATTAAACAATGTAAGTCTGGGTCTATTTTAATTAACTACGCAAGAGGCGAGGTAGTTGACTTACAGGCATTGGCAGATGCTTTAAAAAGTAAGCATATTAGTGGCGCAGCCATTGATGTATATCCTTGGGAGCCTGAAAAAAATGGCGATCCATTTGAAACTCCATTACAAGGTTTGTCAAATGTTATTTTGACTCCCCATATTGGTGGTTCAACGGAAGAAGCACAGGAAAATATAGGCGAGGATGTGAGTATAAAATTATATCAATATTTAGAGCGTGGCGTTTCCAATGGGTCACATTCAATCCCAAGTATTAGTTTACCTCCAGTGGATGGCGCACACCGAATACTTCATATCCATAATAATGTACCTGGGGTATTAAGTTCAATTAGCACCGTGATGTCCAAAAATAAAATTAATATTGTTGGTCAATATTTGAAAACCAATGAAGAAATTGGATATGTGGTATTAGACGTTGATTCAAAACTTTCTAAAAAGGCCATTGATTTATTAAGGGACGTTAAAGAAACGATTCGCGTTAGAATGTTATACTAATTCAGCTAACATTTTTTTTATTTCTGCTTCATCTACCCCCATTGAAATCATGTTTTCATTCATGGAGGGTGCATTGTATTTCATTTGAGAAGGAACTGCTTTTCTAACTGAACTATGTATTTCAATCGCTCCGGTTGCTTGTACAATTTGTTTACAATTATTGGAACGTACCCCACTTCCTGGTAAAATAATAATACGTCCAGCCGCTTTTTCGATTAGCTTTTTTATGAGCGGCATTGCATCCACCACATTCGGCACTTGCCCACTGGTTAAAATACGTTTGCATCCCGCTTGAATGAGGTCTTCAAGACCTTTGATGGGATCATTACATCGGTCAAAGGCCCTGTGAAAGGTAATTTCCATGGGGGCTGCTAATTCCACCAAGGATTTAGTTCGGGCAACATCAATTGACCCATCCATCGTTAACAGGCCAACTACTGCACCTGGATAGCCTAATTCTTTACATAATAGTACATCTGCTTTGATGCATTCAAATTCATTATTGGTATAAAAAAAATCACCTCCTCTTGGTCTAATGATGGGAAAAATGGGCACATCAGTTAACTTAATTAAAGTTTGTAAGCTCCCATAGGAGGGGGTAGTGCCACCCTCATTTGGATTTTCACAAAATTCGATTCTATCTGCTCCTGCATTGATCGCCGACAAAGCAGCTTCTATTGAAAAAACGGCTACTTCTACTATTACTTTATGATGGATCATTTAAAGAATTGTCTATGCTGATAAATGTGATTTAAAATACAAATGGAATTAAATTGAACTAAATGGAGCGTCCACTAATTTATTCCCGTTGGAAGTATGGACTGCAAAGTTAAATCCTTTATGCAATGCGTAGCTACCATATTCACCATTTTTATTTAAAGCAATGAAACAAACTTGTATCTCTTTTGCTTTTTCTTTTTTAATTCGTCTTACTCTTTCAACAATTATTTTACATGCTTCTTGTGGTGATTTCCCCTGTCTCATTAGTTCAACCACTGCACTCGCTCCAGCCACCCTAATCACATCTTCCCCTTGTCCAGTGGCGACAACAGCACCAACTTCATTATCAACATACAAACCTGCACCAATAATAGGAGAGTCACCAACCCTGCCTCTTAATTTAAATCCAGCACCACTGGTGGTACAACTACCACTTAAATTACCCTGTGCATCCAGGGCCACCATGCCAATCGTATCATGGTTCCAATCCCCATTTTCAAATCTTGTTGGCGCTTTAAATTGATCCTCAAGCTGGCTTGTTGGAGGATTGGATGTTTGTTTTTCTAGCGTAGTTTGCCTTTCAACATTGATCACTGGTTGATAAGTAGATTTTTTTAACCATTGTTGATATGATTTCTCAGCAGCCTCAGACAATTTACCAGATTCTAAAGGAAAGCCTTCCGCAAGGGCAAATTGTTGAGCACCTTCGCCCACCAACATCACATGTGGTGTTTTTTCCATGACCCTTCGTGCAACTGAAATAGGATGTTTAATTCTTTCTAAAAAAGCAACACTACCACAATTAAACTCATGATCCATGATGGAAGCATCTAAGGTAACATGACCATCTCTGTCCGGATTTGCCCCTAGTCCTACACAACAACTAATTTCATCCTCTGTAACCATCACTCCTTTTTCAACTGCATCTAATGCAGCACCTCCTTTGCTTAGAATTTCCCAAGCCCCTTTATTGGCATTCAAGCCTGCATCCCAAGTAGCAATGACAATTGGTTTTTGTCCAGCCATATTCTTTGTAGGTAAGAAACCTTGCAAAGTAAATCCAGCAATTCCTAAACTTCCAAGGTTTAAAAATTTTCTTCTGTCAATACTCATGATGAATCAATTAATTGAAATTTGAATTTACGAAAATTGGTGCTATTTATGTACATTTAGTTGTTAAATATGCAAAGCATTTTCAATAAATACGGTTGGGAGGTACGCTCTTATGATCAAATACATCAAGGGCTAATTAATAGCACTTTTGTAGTAAACACCTATTCAGGTGATTATATTTTGCAAACAGTCAATCACCATATTTTCACTAATCCAAGGACGATAGACGATAATATAAATTTACTAGGCGCTTATTTAAAAAAGAATCATCCTCATTATTTATTCACCCATTTAGTACCCACAATGGATGGGAATACTTTAGTAGAGTGGGAGGGTCAATTTTATAGAGCTTTTCAAAAGATAGACGGATATGCATTGTCCATTTTAGAAAATGAACAACAAGCTTTTGAAGCAGCAAGTCAATTTGGGCAATTCACCTATATACTGCGAGATTTTGATGCCAATAGTTTAAAAACAACCTTGCCTGATTTTCACAATTTAAGTTTACGTTACCATCAATTTTTAGCTGCTTTACAAAATGGAAATCCTCAAAGAATGGAACAATCGAAAGAGGCAATCCATTTTTTGAAACTACACCAACCTTATGTTGCACAATACGAAAAATTCATTCAACATTTGGATACTAAAAAACGGGTTACCCATCATGATACAAAAATTAGCAATGTCTTATTTAAGCAACTAAATGGAGCAGAAAAAGCCATTGCGGTGATCGATTTAGATACGGTGATGCAAGGGTATTTTATTAGCGATATTGGAGACATGTGTCGGACTTGTTTATGTTCCGTTTCTGAGGAAGAAGCAAATTTGGATTTACTGAAAGTAGATGTCCAAAAATGGAAAGCCCTCCAAAAAGGATATATGTCCGCAATGGATTCCGAATTATCCAATTTTGAAAAAGAGCATTTTTTCTTTGCAGGACAGTTTATGATTTATATGCAAGCACTTCGTTTTTTGACCGATCACCTGAATATGTACCTCTACTATGGGGCAACATATGAG
>CANKWR010000019.1 GCA_947487525.1 Bacteroidota bacterium | reverse complement strand
AATTATTTTGCGTACCTGCTTCTCTTCTTTCCAGAGGCTCACCACAACAAAATATAGGGGTACTTCCCGTTGCTAAAACGGCATCGGTTTTTTCAGCTAAAAAGGCATCGGTTTCTGCGAAATATGCTCTACGTTCAGAATGTCCTAATACAATATGATTTACCCCTACTGAGGCATACATTGGTGCAGAAATTTCTCCTGTATACGCACCATTTTGTTTTGGATGACAATTTTGAGCAGCAACATAAATATTATTTTTTTCAGCTAATTTTTGAGTAGCTAATGGAATATAAATTGCAGGAACAGCAAAAATTACTTCTTGATGTGCAGATAAATGTTGTTCTGCAGCCAATAACTGATCCAATAAAGTTTCCGCTTCAGAGAGAGATAAATTCATCTTCCAGTTCGCAGCTGCAATTTGCTTTCTCATATTAAAAAATTATAATATTAAAATAGGGTATTTTTGCCGTGCAAAGGTAATTAAAAATTAGGTCAATAAGGCTAAAATTGGATTGCTTAGGCACTTAATTGGTGTAAATGCTTCAATACTTGTTTTTCGGCATCGGAGATCTTCATGCCTTTTAATTTTTTCCAATTATCTATGTCTTCTATCGCTTTCTCAAATTGATATCCAGGCAAAGTGCCCCAAGTAAAATTGGGAATATTTTTGGGCAATAATCCATTTCCGAAGATATTGGCACTTACCCCAATATAAGCGCCTGTATTAATACTCGATTGAATGGCAAAACGGCTATAATCACCTACCAACATGCCCATTTTTTGACCTATCGTATCCCAAATTTGTTTGCTTTCGTTCCACATTTGAATGGGGCCGGCGGTATTTTTGATATTGCTATTACTTGTTCCAGCACCCAAATTGCACCAAAGTCCAATAATACTATCTCCCAAATAACCTTCGTGCCCTTTGTTTGAATACCCCATCATAACAGCATTCTTAATTTCACCCCCTACTAAACAAAAAGGGCCAATGGATGTAGTCCCATAGATGCTGGTATTCATTTTAACAACGGCTTTATGTCCTAAAACAAAAGGGCCTCTAATACTTACCCCTTCCATGATAATTGCTTCTTTACCAATATAAATAGGGCCTTCTGTTGCATTTAAATTAGAACATAAAATTTCCGCACCCGCCTCTACAAATATTTCAGCTGGATTTATCAATTTATTGGAAGGGTCAATAGGTGCTGATGTTCGATTGGACTTGACCCATTCAAAGTCCCTTAGAACGAACGAGGTATGAATTTGTAACAATTGAATGGCATCCCGAACAAATTGTGCATTGGGGTAATCAATAGATGCAAAAGAGGCCAACAGTATTTTAGACAATTCCCTTTCGCTTGTATGGGTTGCAATCCATTTACCAGTGTTACTCATCAATTTTTCGCCCTCTTTTAATGTTTTAATTTTTGCAATTAAATCTTCAGAAGGAACACAGGTAATATTGATAAAAAAGAGGGCTTCATTCGATTGTAAAACGGGTTGATCAGGGTATAAAACTTGTAAATAAGGAGCAGTTAAAACACCAGCTGCTTCCTTTAAATATTGTTCCCATCTTTCTTTAAAGGTAAATATGCCCACCCTGCAATCAGCTAAAGAACGATTTAAGGTAAAAGGGTAAAAATTTTCACGATCTGCACTGTCTACTAATATGAATTTCATATAGGGAAATTATTGAACAAATTTAGTGTAATCTAGGATTAGATGCGTTTAAAAACGAACAGCTATTTATTTATTGCTTATTTTTGTTGCCTAATACTTTAATATGCAATTTGGATACTTTAACTACCCTAGTCCAGCAAACGAACCTGTTTTAAGTTACGCACCTGGATCTACTGAAAAATTGGCTTTAAAACAAGCTTTAGCAAGTCTTAAGAAAAAAACATTGGATATACCAATGTACATCAATGGCAAAGCAGTTCGTACTGGGAAAAAAGTGGCCATCCATCCACCACATGAAATCAAACATGTTTTGGGTCATTTTCACATGGGCAACAAACAACATGTGGAGCAAGCTATTAACGCAGGATTGAAAGTGAGAGAAAGTTGGTCTAATATGAGTTGGGAAGCAAGGGCACATATATTTTTAAAAGCAGCCGATTTACTTGCTACTAAATATCGTTTTGAAATGAATGCCTCAACGATGCTTGGCCAAAGTAAAAATGCTTTTCAGGCAGAGATTGATGCAGCTTGTGAATTAATTGATTTTTTAAGATTTAACGTTCACTTTTTAAGTGAAATTTATAAACAACAACCTATTTCTGCACCTGGCATTCACAACCGTATGGAATGGAGAGGGTTAGAGGGATTTGTGTTGGCAGTCACTCCATTTAATTTTACCGCAATTGGAGGGAATCTCCCTGCTTCTGCTGCCATGTGTGGCAATGTAGTTGTATGGAAACCTGCCAATACCCAAATATATTCTGCACAATTATTCATGCGCATTTTAAAAGAAGCAGGTTTACCTGATGGGGTCATTAATATCGTATACGTAGATGGGCCAACGCTTGGTGATATTTGTTTTAAACATCCTGATTTTGCGGGAGTTCACTTTACCGGTTCTACCGGTGTTTTCAATCATATGTGGAAACAAATTGGTGAAAATATAAGCAATTACAAATCCTACCCAAGAATTGTGGGTGAAACAGGTGGTAAAGATTTTGTGATGGTACATCCTACTGCAGATGTTGATACGGTGGTAACTGCATTAGCAAGAGGTGCTTTTGAATACCAAGGACAAAAATGTTCAGCTGCATCTAGGGCTTATCTACCAAGTAATATTGCAGCTGTGGTTAAAGCGAAATTGGCGAAAACGGTTCAAACCATGCAAGTAGGTTCGGTGGAAGATTTTTCCAACTTTGTGAATGCAGTCATTGATGAGAAATCATTTGACAATATCACACGCTATATCAATAAAGCAAAGAAAGATAAAAAAGTAAAAATTTTAGTGGGAGGCAATTTCAGTAATAAGTTGGGCTATTTTGTAGAACCCACTGTCATTGAAACGACTGATCCAAAATACTTAACCATGTGTGAGGAAATTTTTGGCCCAGTGTTAACAATTTATACCTACCCAGCAACCAAGTTTGAGAAAACTTTGGACATAGTCAATAGCACATCCAAATATGCCTTAACGGGTTCCATTATTTCTCAGGACAGGGCCTCTATTGAACTAGCTACTCAAAAATTAAGACATGCAGCGGGTAACTTTTATATTAATGACAAACCTTCGGGTGCGGTAGTAGGACAACAACCCTTTGGAGGTGCTAGGGCTTCCGGCACCAATGATAAAGCAGGAAGTATGCTTAATTTATATCGTTGGTTGAGCGCCAGAACTATTAAAGAGACTTTTAACCCTCCAACCGACTATAAATACCCATTTTTAAACGAAGCATAAGGCTGTTTTACACGAATTTTAATTCGAAAACAGTATATTTGCAACTCAAAAATAAAGGACTGTGGCCCAAAATTTTTCAAAAGAAACTTACCTGTATTGGTACGAATTGATGCAATTAATACGTCAATTTGAATCCAAATCAGAAGAAATGTATAAGATGGCTGGCAAAATACGTGGTTTCTTTCACGTTTACAATGGCCAAGAAGCGATTGCAGCTGGATGTATGACTGCAACCAATCATGAAGACCCATTTATTACCGGATACCGCGACCATGGATTAGCCCTTGCAAAAGGAATGAGCCCAAATGCTGCCATGGCTGAATTATATGGAAAAGCTACAGGCTGCTCCAAAGGAAAAGGGGGGAGTATGCACTTATTTGACAAAGAAAATTACTTTTTTGGAGGTCATGGCATCGTTGGTGCACAAATTGGTACCGGTGCTGGTTTAGCTTTTGCTGAACAATATCGTAATTCAAAAAATGTAGTATTATGTTTCTTCGGTGACGGTGCTGCACGCCAAGGTATGTTACATGAGGTTTTCAACTTAGCGATGTTATGGAAATTGCCTGTCGTATTTATTTGTGAAAACAATAACTACGCAATGGGAACTTCTATTGAAAGAACAAGTAACGTAGTTGATATTTATAAATTAGCAGACGCTTATGAAATGCCAGCAGATAAAATTGATGGCATGACCGCTGAAGCAGTGCATGAAGGAGTTGCTCGTGCTGTAAAGCGTGCACGTGAAGGAGACGGTCCTACCCTTTTAGAAATGAAAACTTATCGTTACAGAGGTCACTCGGTTTCAGATCCTCAAAAATACCGTACTAAAGACGAAGTGGAAGAATACAAAAACCAAGATCCTATTACAAAAGTAACCAGTACTATTTTAGCAAATAAATTCGCTACCGAAGCAGAATTAAAAGCAATTGACGATAAAATTATGGCCATCGTAGAGGGTTCTGTAAAATTTGCAGAAGAGAGTCCTTGGCCAGATGACAGTGAAGTATTGAAAGATGTTTATATTGATCAATCTTATCCTTTTATCGTTGACTAAATAAATTACAAAGAATATTATAACAAAACAAAATGAGCGATTTACAACAAGAACAACATCCATTTTTAAATTTCGTAAAGAAAAATCAAAAAAACATAACTACTTTTTTAGTAATCATTGTTTTAGGAGTAGGTGGATTTATTGGCTATACTGAAGTTTACCTTAAGCCACAAGAAACAAAAGCAGCTGACGCTATGTTTGCAGCTGAGAAATATTTTTTACTTGACTCCTCTAATTTAGTGTTAAATGGAGATGGAAAAAGTAAAGGTGTTTTATATGTTATCAAAGAATTTGGCGGAACGAAACAAGCTAATTTAGCTAAATTCTATGCAGGCATTAGTTATTTTAGATTGGGTAATTTCAATAAATCAATTGAATTATTAAAGGATTTCTCTACCAATGCAAAGCAAGTTCAAACTATTGCGTATGGTACTATTGGAGACGCTTATGGGGAATTAAAAAATAACGAGGAGGCTTTAAACTATTACAAAAAAGCAGGTTCATTTTTCCCAGAAGATGAAGGATTGTCTGCTGAATATTTGTATAGAGCAGCTCAGATTTTAGAAGTAACAGGCAAAAACGATGATGCCATAGCCATTTATAAAGATATTAAATCAAAGTATCCTAAAACTGAAAAAGGCATTACTGCTGATAAATTTATATACAGACTGAAAATTCAGCCATAATTTATTAATACACCCTATTAAAAGCATTCTCCACAATTTGTTGAGAATGCTTTTTTGTTTCTGTTCGTTTTATATATACAATTCGTATTTTTGATTATGAACGTACAGTTATTTGTCCCTTGTTTTATTGACCAATTGTATCCACAGGTTGCATTTAATACCATTAAAGTATTAGAAAAAGGCGGTTGTACTGTAAAATACAACCCACAACAAACCTGTTGTGGTCAACCCGCTTTCAATGCTGGTTTCTGGGGTGAATCAAAGGACGTTTGTACAAAATTTGTGCATGATTTTGACAATGCAGATTATATTGTAAGCCCAAGTGCAAGTTGCGCCGGTTTTGTTAGAAATCATTTTGGTAAAATATTTGAAAACAATGCATACCAAAGTCCTGCAAAAAAAGTAGCTAGCCAAATATTTGAGTTGTCAGAATTTTTAGTAGATATTTTACAGGTTACCAATATTGGTGCTTCCTTTGATGCTAAAGTAACCTTTCATGATAGTTGTGCAGGATTAAGAGAGTGTAATATTAAACAAGCACCAAGAACTTTACTCAACAAAGTTTCCGGCCTTGAACTTGTGGAAATGAATGATACTGAAACCTGTTGTGGTTTTGGAGGTAGTTTTGCTGTAAAATTTGACACCATAAGTGTTGCCATGGCTGACCAAAAAATTGACAATGCCATTGCTACCCATGCCGAGTATGTAGTAAGTACGGACATGAGTTGTTTAATGCATATGGAGGGGAGAATTAATTTTAATGGACAAGCCATTAAAGTAATTCACTTGGCAGATGTTTTAGCCAACGGTTATTAATCATTTTTTTGTACGCACTTTACAAAACATTTTTTATTTATACTTGTTATTGATATTATTAAACTCACTTACCATGGCATACTGGCTTATCAAATCAGAACCTTTTAAATATTCTTGGGATCAATTTGTAAAAGATAAAAAAACCTTTTGGGATGGAGTCAGAAATTATGGAGCAAGAAATAATTTACGTTCCATGAAAAAAGGAGACCTGGCATTTTGGTACCATAGTAATGAAGGAATGGAAATTGTAGGCATTGCCAAAGTTGTAAAAGAAGCCTACCAAGACCCAACCACTGAAGAAACAGCCTGGCTAGCAGTTGATTTTGCTCCAAATAAGAAATTGAAAAATCCGGTGAAATTAGCGGATGTAAAAGCCAATACCAATTTAGCCAATATGGCTTTGGTGAGATTAGGTCGTTTATCTGTTCAACCAGTAACCGAAAAGGAATGGAAGGAAGTAATGAAAATGAGTGAAGGTTTATAAATGCTTCTTATTGTTTAGGTAAAAAAAACATACCCAATAAAAATAGCAATCACTACGCCTATCAAATCAGCAAATATGCCTGCCCATAATGCATACCTGATTTTTTTAATTCCTACACTTCCAAAATACAAGGCAATGATATAAAAAGTGGTATCGGCTGACCCTTGAAATATAGAAGCAAGTTTTCCAACAAAGGAGTCCACTCCTTGTGTTTTAAAAATATCCAACATCATCCCTCTCGCTCCACTCCCACTTAATGGTTTCATAATGGCTACCGGTAAGGCATTAATGAATTCGGTATGGATGCCCGTTAAATTTATTAAATAGGTAATTCCATTAATGATGTAACCCATGGCACCACTGTCTCTAAAAACCCGAATAGCTACCAACATGGCCACTAAATAAGGAATGATTTTAACGATTACTTCAAAACCCTGTTTAGCCCCTTCAATAAAAGCATCAAAAACGGATACTTTCTTATAGGCAGCACCAAGTATAATAAGTACGATAATTAATATTAATAAGCCATTTCCAAAAACCTTGGAAACCATTTCCTTGTTTTGAGGACTGAGTGAATTGACTGCAATAAGTACCCCGGCCATTAAACCAATCAATCCCAATAACCAAGTAAGCAATATTTTATCCCATTTTAGTTTTTGGTAAAATCCCACCATTAAAATGGATGCAAGTGTCGTGCCAATGGTGGCCAATACACAGGGAATAAATATACTTGCCGCATCCTGAGAGCCCGCTGCAAGTCGATAGGAAATAATAGTTAATGGAATAATGGTAAGTCCACTGGTATGCAATACCAAAAACATGATTTGTGCATTGGTAGCTTTTTCTTTTTCTGGATTTAAGGTTTGTAAACTTTCCATTGCTTTTAAGCCAAACGGCGTTGCGGCATTGTCTAGTCCCAACATATTGGCACTAAAATTCATGACCATATGTCCCATGGAAGGATGATTGTCTGGCACTTCCGGAAATAATCTGCTTAAAAAAGGGTTCATCCATTTAGCCAATTTTTGGATCGCACCTGCTTTTTCAGCAATATTCATTAAACCTAAAAAAAACACCATAGAGCCTGTCAAAGGCAATGCTACGTCCATTACGGAGGATTTTGCAGCATCAAAAATACCATCTGCCAATAGCTTAAAAATGCTGGTATCCCCTAAAAATATAAGTTTACATAAGGCAATTACAAAGGCAATCAGGAAAAAAGCAATCCAAATTATATTCAAAGCCATAATATCTATTGTTTATAGGTCTAATATAGCCCATTTTGCGATTAGAATTGTATTTTTGCGCTCTTAAACAATCAAGATATGGCTTTACAAGCAGGTATTGTCGGATTACCCAATGTTGGAAAATCAACCTTATTTAACGCAGTTAGTAATAGTGCAAAAGCACAAGCAAGTAATTATCGTTTTTGTACCATTGAACCCAATGTTGGTTTAGTGGATGTTCCTGATCATAGAATGCAGCAATTGGCAGATTTAATTAATCCACAAAGAATTGTACCTACCCAACTTGAAATAGTGGACATAGCAGGATTGGTTAAAGGGGCAAGTAAGGGAGAAGGCTTGGGTAATAAATTTCTAGCCAATATTAGAGAAGTAAGTGCCATTATTCATGTGATTAGATGTTTTGAGGACGAGAATGTATTAAGAGAGGAAGGGGTTATTAATCCCATTAGTGATAAGGAAATTATTGAAACTGAATTGCAATTAAAGGATTTGGATAGTGTTGAAAAGAAAATGCAACGTAGCGAGAAGATGGCAAAAACCGATCCTAAAGCAAAAGTGGAATTAGAAGTGCTTAAAAAATGTAAAGCACATTTGGAGCAAGGGAAAAGTATTCGTTCATTGGATTTATCAAAAGAAGATGCCGTAGCCATTGCAGATATTTTTTTATTGACTGAAAAACCGGTGATGTATGTGGCCAATGTCGATGAAAAGTCCATGCATAGTGGCAATCAATACTCCGAAAAGCTAGTTGCTATGGCGAAAGAAGAAGGGGCCCAAGTAATTGTAATGTGTAATAATATTGAAGCGCAAATCACTGAATTAGAAGATCCGGATGACAAGGCACTTTTTATGGAAGAATACCAAATGAAAGAGCCTGCATTAAATCGTTTAATTCAATCCGCGTATAAATTATTAAATTTAGAAACCTATTTTACTGCTGGTGTGCAGGAAGTGCGTGCCTGGACAATTGGCAATGGTTGGAAAGCCCCACAGGCAGCTAGTGTGATACATACCGATTTTGAAAAAGGATTTATTAAAGCGGAAGTCATTGCATTTGATGACTATATTCAATATAAAAGCGAAGCTGCTTGTAGAGAAAATGGCAAGTTAAGAATTGAAGGGAAAGAATATATTGTTAAAGACGGAGATGTAATGCATTTTAGATTTAATGTATAAAATTCAGCCATGATGTCCATACCTAAATACTTTAGTGGATTATTGATCATTGTGTTATTTGCTTGTAATAATAACACGAATGAAACGGAAACTAATGTGGACACCAATGTGGTCATCCCGGCTCCATCCAATTTGTCATTTGATATCGTAAAAACCTATCCACATGATACTAGTTCATATACCCAAGGTCTAGAATGGAATGGAAATATTTTAATTGAGAGTACGGGTAATTATAAGGAAAGTAAACTTCGATTGTTGGATACAAATATGAAGGATGTAATAAGGCCTGTAAAACTAGAAGATACTTATTTTGGGGAAGGTGCTACCCTATTTGACAATAAAATTTACCAATTAACTTGGAAAGAAAACAAGGTTTTTGTGTATGATGTAAAAACATTGAAAAAATTAAATGAATTCTACTGGCCTTATGAAGGTTGGGGCATGACCCACAATGACACCGCAATCATTGTAAATACCGGAGGCAGTAATTTATATTATGTTGACCCTACTAATTTTAAAGTTAACAAAACGGTAGGTATATATGATAATAATGGATACGTATCAAACGTGAATGAATTAGAATATGTTGATGGAAAGATATATGCCAATGTTTATATGACAGATGATATCATTCAAATAGATCCGGTCTCTGGAAGGGTTTTAGCAAAAGCAAATCTGTCCAATATACTCATCAAAGCGGGTGTAAACGATGATCCTAGATTAAAAGATCCTGGGAATGTATTAAATGGGATTGCTTACAACAAAAAAACAAAATCCTTTTTTGTTACCGGTAAAGATTGGCCAGTGTTGATTGAATTGAAATTTAAGTAAAAACTAATTTTTTAGTTTAATCTCATAAATAATTGAACTCGCCTTTTTATTATTTCTAACTGCAAATAAATTAGAAATTATCCCAATACAAAAAGCGCGAACCACCCCAATGTATTTTGTTTGTTTGTACTTTTCACTCAATAAGCTTACATAAAAACTATCAAACCACATTGGCTTAAACTGTAAAACCCGCATTTCATATTTGCTGCACAAAGTTTCCATAGCAGTAGGTGAAAAGTGGTATAAATGTCTGGGCACATCATAGGCTGCCCAAAATTGTTTATAAAACTGAGCGTCAAAGCTGGTATAATTAGGCACTGCAATAATTAACCTCCCGTTTTTCTTTAATAATTTTGTAAAGCTGTCCATATAACCTGACAAATCATGCACATGTTCAAGAACATGCCAAAGCGTAATTACATCAAAATGTTGCTGTGGCAAATTACTTAAATGGTCAATTGAAAGTAATTGTATATTATAATTGTCTAGCGCTTTACTTCTACTTGCTTCATCAGGTTCTAATGCAGTTACATTCCACCCTTTTAAAGTCATTGCATTGGCAAAAGCCCCTGTCCCAGCACCAATTTCTAATATATTCCCTTTGTGCCCTGTGAATAGGGACTGTATCCAGTTGGTTTTTTGTGAGAGCGTTCTTTGTCTTACTTTATGGTATATTTTATTCATCCACCCTTCCTGAACATCCGTATGCGAAATATACTCAGAAAATTGATAGTAAGGTGCTATGTTTTCTTTGGACGGTATGGGAAATGTATAATGGAAACTACATTGATTGCATTTGATAATTTCAAATGCTTCCTGGGTTAAAGAATAATCTTTACAATCTAATACGGATGAAATGTCATCATTTTGACAAACAGGACAAATTGGATATAACTGTTGTTGAAATGACATAAGATACGCTACTATTGTTTGTAAAATATTAATGCCGTTGCTATGCTTGCAATTAAAATTGACCAAACCCACCAATAATCCTTATTAGTATCAAAAGATGGTTCATTTTCAATATCCGTACCTGCTGAATGGTTAATATTTAAATCCTTATAATAAATTTCAGCATTGTATAAATTATTCCAAGAAATAACCTCTTCGTTTTTTAACAATGTTCCTAAACTGCCCATATTTAGACTGGCTATTTTTTTACTCGTAAAATCTAAAATAAAGGCTTCAAATTTTACTATGGCTTGTTCAACTGATAGTCCACAATCCTCTGCTAAAAAACTATAGAAATGTTTAGTTGGGTTAGCAGCTATAGTGTCTAATACAATTGTTTCTTTAGGCGCAGAAAGTTGATTATTAAGCCAAACTGATTCTTGCTTGCTCCATCTTAACACACCAATATTGGGTAAATCCAAATGGCCATTTTTAATAAAATATTGTACTAAACTCTTTGTCATAATTATTACTTAAACGAATATACGATACCTGCGATAAATTGAACACCTAATGAAGGATAATCTGCCCAACGTTCATAGGGTTTGTCTAATAAATTATCCCCTTTGATCCAAATATTCCATTTGGAGGTTAATTTATAGTGTAATTCAGCATTGATATTTAATGCATTATTTAAATCATACGGCAAGGAAGATTCATTATACAAGGTGGCTCCTGACCAATATTGTATACCTCCATTAATTATTAGTTTTTTGGAAGGCAACCAGCTAATTTGTGAATTAAGTTCAATTGGTAAGATACCCCATGGTTTTGCATTTACTTGTATCGAATTGAATTGGATATATTTAAACTTATTAGATACCAAGAGTACATCACTAAATTGATACCTTAGATTTGCATCAAATTGAATGGTAGAAGCTTTTTTCTCAAAAGCAGTTTGATAGAGTAACCCCGATGTATTTCGGTTGTTGCTCATGATTTTGTTAAATAAGGGTAGGTTTTCATAATCGTCTAGCGAAAAAGAAAATCCATAGCTCAATCGTTTTCCGCTTGTCATGTTCACTTCCAGGTATTTGCTATCTTTTGTGGTCATGGCTAATTTTTCAGGAGCATCTATCCAAGGATTTTGGGCGACCAAATTAGCATATTGGGTATTATTCACATTTGCACGCCATCCCAATACGAAAGTAATATTCGTATCTTTTAACGACTTTTTGAATTCTACATTCGGAAATAATTTAAAGTCCTTATTCATCAATACAGGACTAAATCCAATTTTAAATACACTATTGAGTTTGTTGAATCGAATAGCAGGATCAAATTTGAGTAAACTATTGGTTTGATTTTCACTATTTAAATTATTGTATGTATTGATACTATACGATACATCTAGATTCACTTTTATCCCATTGTTTATATCAATCAATAATGGGTTACTCAACTGCAACCAATGGTTGTTTCTGCCCTTTATCCCCTCAAAATATTCGAACACCAAATTGGGTGACATGTGCAAATTTCTATTCGAATGATGCGCATTGAGCCAACTAAATGAGATCCCGGACAAATAACTATTTTGTTTGTAATTGGAGGATGGATAGATAATAGTGTCTGGCACTAATCCAAATCTAAATCTATTGCTTTCCTTAAAATACAAGTTGGTCAATAAATGGCCTTGATTCGAAAATACATAGTCACCAATATACCCTACTCCCCAATCCTTGTACTTTTGCAAATGGTGCGTACCTTCAATGGATTCTGTATTGATATTGAAGGAATGTGTATTGTTGTTTTTACCAGTTACATTATAATATAAATCTATTAAGTAGTGAAAGAAATTACCATACCCTACTTTTACATTGGTAATTGCAGCACTCGTATTGAATGAGTCATACTTAAATGATCTTGGCACAAGCGCAATTGGTTGGTATTGAAAGCTTAAATTCTGACTAGGCACCTGGTACTCCACTTTTATTGAACCGGTATCATTTCGTTCACTTGCAGTAGCAAAATCAATCTTTGCCAAATTTTTCAATTGTGGCTTGAAGGCTGACAAAATAGTCACCACTTTTTCAGGCACTGAATCATTATTTGACTTTGATTGATTGGATGAATTTAAATTGCTAATTTTTTTGGCTTTCTTTTTAACAACTACTTTTTTAGCCTTGCCACGTCTACGCTGTGCATTCACTGTAACATCCGAAATGATGATAAAGAAGGATAATAGTAGAATAAATTTATAAAATAACTTCATAATAATTTTTTACTTGTTGTTAGTAGCGTCTTCTAGTAACTTTAATTTGTTGGTTGCCTCATTTTTCAACTCTTCAATACTCGCATTTTCAGCAACACTTTTATAGGTAGCGATTGCATTGAAGTTGTCCTTTTGCGCAATATAAATATCTCCTAGTAAAAGGTATGTTTTAGTAATCCAATACTCGTAGGAAGAATGCTTTTTAATCATTTCAAAAGCTGTTTTCTCCGCTACGGATAATTGTTGTTGATCTAAATATAATTTAGCCAATAAATAATGTGCTTCAGCTGTAATTTGACTAGAATTGGCTTTAATCACTTTTTGTAAAATGGCAATTGCATTTATGGTATCCTTTTTAATTAAGTTTTGGTGATATAAAGCCATATTCGCGATGAATACATCATCAGGTGCCGAGGACTTGTCTTTAATAATTTGTTCTGCAATAATGGCACATTCAGCCCATTTTTCAGCCTTGTATTCACATCTCAACAATCCCTTTAAAGCTTCATTCTTGTTTTCTTGCTGCGTGGCTATTTGATGAAGTGTGGTAAAGTATTTCTCCGCAATAGCGTATTCTTTAAAATTGAAGTAATAAAGTCGAGCTGCAATTAAAGAAGCTCTTTCTGCATATCTATTGGGTGCCTGATCTGCCACTTTACTAAAGAATAATGCAGCACTGTCATACTGTTGTTGCGCGTAAGCAATTTCAGCTACTATATTATTGGCTTCTAATTGGTATTTTCCGTTGGGAAAGGAAATTAAATATTTTTTAAACCCATTGGAAGCTTCTGCTAATTTTTTTTGCTCATATTTAATGATAGAAGCTCTATAAGTAAGTGAATCCTGTTCATCAATAGCCAAAGGCTTACCAAACTCATTCATAAATTGTACGAAAAGCTCTGGTGTTTGATTCTCAACATAGATGTTTCTAATAAATTCAATTGAATTTTCACTTTCTACTGAATTAGGATAAGCGGAGTATAAGTCCCTAAAGGTTTGAAGTGCTACCTCGTTTTTATCTAAATTAAAATATACAATACCTAATTTATAATAGGCTTGTGGAAAATAACTAACTGCTTTTTTATCTATTAATACCTTACTCAGTGGCTCAATGGCTGCTTGATAGTTTTCCTGATTAGTATAGGTATCTGCGAGTTCCATATAAGCATCATTATTATAAGCAGAATGATTAAATTGATTGTCAAAATTTTTTAAGATTTTTATTTTTTCTGCCCCTTGACCAATGCCTCCTTGGATAACGGCTTTTTGAAGGGTTGCATAATCCGTCATGTCCCAATTCCAATCAATTACTTTTTGGAAACCCTGCATTGCCACTTTATACTGTTTAGTCATCATTTGACAATCAGCAAGTCGGATAAAAGCATCTTTTTGGTACGCTTCAATCATATTGGCATGATTGTAATTGGCTACATACTGAAATAAATCAAGTGCTTTACTGTAGTTGCCTTTTTTCAAGTAACAATAGCCTAAAGTATATTTAGCATGTCGCTGAGTTACTTCACCCACTTCAACTGGATCCAATAAAAAACGTTCCAAAATAGCTATCGCCATGTCAACCCTACCAAGCTTATAGGAAATTTCACCTAACCAAAACTGTGCAAAAGGCAATATTTTGGTATTGTAAGGTGTATTTAATATTTGGTTCAATAAAGTATATGCTTTTTCAATTTGCCCATCATTAATATAAACCGTAGCCCTACCATATAAAATATTGGGATACAATTTCATTAAGTCATTGGATGGTTTTTCAACTGACTCAAAAGCTGCTAAAGCTTGTACATAATTTTTACTGTAAGCAAGTGCTGTAATCCAAATTATTTTAGCCTCTTCCCTGTAGTTTGACTTCGGATAACTGTCTAAAAATTTTTCTAAGGCATACACTGCATTACTGTATTCTTTCAAATCGGCACTTAATTTTCCATAGTTAAATAAGGAAATTTCTTTTTGTTCCTTATTTTGACTTTTTGACGAACATATCAAAAATGCATTTTTGGCCCCATTTTTATCATTGATTTTTAAATAGGAAGTAGCCAATAAATACATGCTATTTTGACCTAAAGAGTCTTCCACATTTGCCAATTCTTTAAAACCAGGGATGGCTTTTGTCCAATTTTGTGATTGGAAATAGCAAAATGATAACTGATATAAGTCCTGCGGATCCACTTTTTTCTGTTTTGAAACATAGTTGGATAAATAAGGAAGTGCCTTATTGTATTCTTTCTTTTCAAAAAGTAAATGACCCATTAATTGGTTCAACTGTAATTCATAAAATTGCCCCCCAGCTGAAAGCGCTTTTGCACAATGACGCATGGCAGCATCTATATCCCCTAAAAAATAATACAATTGACTAATGTAAAAAGGAGTCAATTTAGTATAACTATCACTTTGAGCGGCGATTTGAAAATATTGTAAAGCATCCTTGAATGACTTTTTTTGTAATGCTATAAAACCTGTGTAATAATTTGATGCTGCATAATGTTCGTTGTTACTTACTTGCCTAACCGCATTCAGCAAAGGAGCCGCCTTATCCCAGTTGCCCTGTTTGAAATAAATATATCCTTCTAAAAACTTCATGGTGACAATATCATTATTGTCTAAATCATCAATACTCACTTTTGAAAAAGCATTCAAGGCTTCTTCGTCTTTTTGTTTATTAAAATAAAAATGACCAAGCGCAAATGATATTTTAGAATAATAAATTCTATTATTATGATCCGCTATCCATGCTTTTGCATTTTCTTCGGCATTGGGCTTCCCTGTTCGAAGGGACAAAAGATGATAATAGTAATCCACTTGTTGCGGATGATCGGAAAAAACATAGGCAGTTTGAATATATTGATAAGCCTGAAGGGTATCTCCTAGTTTTAATGCTACCAATCCTTTCTCAAAAGCCTTGTTGACTGGTTTTATAAAATTTTCATTCTGAGCAGCCACATTTTGATAGCTAAAGCAATTAAAAAAAATGAGACCCGTTATAAGGATATGGTTTCTATTGATGAACATAAAGCCAATATTTAATAATGAGCTAAAATTAAGCCCTCTAATTAGAACGTATTGTTAAATAGACTTATTGTGGAAAAACAGATTGAAGTTGTAAATTTGTCAACAAATACAATAAACCCATGTACGAGTTCAACACCACGATAAGAGTTAGGTATGCCGAAGCGGATCCAATGAATGTAGTTTATTATGGCAATTATGCACAATATTTTGAAGTAGGTCGCGTAGAAAGCATGAGGGCATTAGGCCTAAGCTATAAAACCATGGAAGAAATGGGTATTATGCTTCCGGTGGTAGAGTTAAATATAAAATATTTAAGACCAGCAAAATATGATGATTTACTTACGATAAAATCACAAATAAGAGCATTGCCAACAGACCACCGAATTCAGTTTGACCAAGAAATTTACAATGAAGAGGGTAAATTGCTTACCGTGGGCGTTGTGCGGCTCTATTTTATGGATCAAGCCTTGGGAAAAAGAGCTGAAATGCCCGCTTTTCTTAAAGAAAAACTAAGTCCGTATTTTAGTTAAAGCGCCATATTTTGATTTACTTTGCAGCCTATTAATATTTTTGCATGAGCTCAATCAAAGCTTCCATTATTACCATCGGTGATGAATTACTAATTGGACAGGTAATTGATACCAATAGTGCTTATATCGCTCAAGCATTGAATAAAATTGGAGTACAAATCAACATTAGAATTGCCGTTGGTGACAATAAAGAAGCCATTACGGAAGCATTAATCAATACGAGTGCCAAAAGCAATATTGTGATAATTACGGGTGGATTAGGTCCTACTGCGGATGATATTACCAAGCCATTATTAAATGCCTTTTTTGGGGGTAAATTAGTGATACACCAACCTTCCCTGGATCATATCACTGATATATTTGTAAATAAACACAAGCGGCCACTGATTGATCGAAATATTAAGCAAGCGGAAGTTCCGGATGTTTGCGAGGTTTTGTTCAATGAAAATGGAACCGCTCCTGGGATGCTATTTAAAAAAGAAGAAGTGTTGTTTTTTGCGCTTCCCGGTGTGCCCCATGAAATGAAGGGATTGGTGGACAAATATGTTGTGCCCAAGATTCAAAGCTCCTTTTCAACTCCATGTATAGAACATCGCACTTTATTGACAGCAGGTATTGGTGAATCGTTTTTGGCCGAGCAAATTGCAGACTTCGAATTAGCCTTACCTTCCAATATTAAACTGGCCTATTTACCCAATTTTGGGATGGTTCATCTTCGATTAACGGGAACTGGAAATGACAGTAAACAATTGAATACCATTATAAATACCTTTTTTGCTCAATTAAAAATTAAAGTAGCTGAATACTTAGTAACTGATTTGGATGAGTCCATGGAAATGGTGGTGGGGAGACTTTTGAAGGACAAAAAACAAACTGTGGCGACTGCTGAAAGTTGCACCGGGGGCTTTATTGGCCATTTATTGTCTAAACATGCTGGCTCTTCACAGTTTTACACTGGTGGCGTGATTAGCTATGATAATCGGATCAAGACTGAATTTTTAGACGTTTCTACTGAAATTTTACATACGGTAGGCGCTGTAAGTAAGGAAGCAGTTGAGCAAATGGCCATAGCGGTTCGTGAAAAAATGAATACCGATTACGGGGTTTCGGTGAGTGGTATTATGGGGCCCTCTGGCCAAACCGATGAAAAACCCCTCGGAATGGTTTGGATTGGGGTTGCCAACAAGGAAAAAGTACATTCCAAGGTATTTTACTTGAGGTTTGACCGATTACGCAATATAGAAGTAACTGCAACCCAGGCTATAAATTTACTTAGGTTATTAATAATCAACAAGATTTAGTCTTATTTTTGCTTAAAATTAACCCTATGCCGCTTGTTGACTTGGTAATGCCCAAATTGGGCGAAAGTATAATGGAAGCGACCATTTTAAAATGGCATAAACAAGTAGGCGACGCTATTCAATTAGACGAAACTTTATTGGATATTGCAACGGACAAAGTAGATAGTGAAGTCCCTTCTACAGTAGGAGGTATAGTCAAAGAAATTTTATTCGAAATAAATGCAGTGGTTCCTATTGGCGCAGTAATCGCTAGAATTGAAACTGGTGATAAAGCCGCTCATTCCAAGGAAGAGAAAATAGCACCTAGTCAAGTTGCAGCAACAACACCTGCTGCACCTGCACCTACATCTGTTCCTGCATCTGCTCCATCACAAGTACCAGCAGCAGCAGCAGAAGCTCCTGTAACTTCAGCACAAGAAACAGTACCCTTTACCCCAAATACCAATTTCAATGTTACGGATACCCCTATCATAGGCGAACCCAAGTTTTATTCACCCTTGGTATTAAGTATTGCTCAAAATGAAGGGATTGGTTTAAACGAATTGCAGTTTATCAATGGTACAGGAAACGAAGGAAGGGTTACCAAAAAAGATATCCTTAATTACATTGCAGCCAAAAAATCGGGCGTAGTTAATATCCCTGCCCCAATGATGATCGTTGAATCAGCAGCTGCTACTACAAAAAGTAAACCACTTGACGAAATCATTAGTGAACATAATAGCCTAATACCAATTTCTACAAATTCAAAATACGCTAGTCCTGATGAAGTAGTCATTACGGGGAATACCGAAATTGTTGAAATGGATAGAATGAGGAAACTCATTGCGAAACACATGGTAGATAGTGTTCAAACCAGTCCTCATGTTACTTCATTTGTGGAAGCAGATGTAACCAATATGGTTGTTTGGAGAGAAAAAGTGAAGCAATTGTTTGAAAAAAGAGAAGGCACTAAATTAACCTACACTCCCATGTTTTTGGAAGTGATTGCGGCAACCCTTGAAAAATTCCCAATCATCAACGCAAGTTTACAAGGGGATCAAATCGTTTATAAAAAAGATATTAATGTTGGAATGGCCACGGCCCTACCATCAGGCAATTTAATTGTACCCGTTATTAAAGGTGCCAATCAATTAAGTATTGTTGGAATCACAAAAGCGGTGAATAATTTAGCCAATGCTGCTAGAAACAATCAACTAAAACCAACCGACACCATGGACGGCACTTTCACAGTAACCAATGTGGGTACTTTTGGAAGTATTATGGGAACCCCGATTATCAACCAACCACAGGTAGCCATTCTTGCTTTAGGAGCGATCAAAAAACGCCCTGTTGTGATTGAAACACCAGCAGGAGATGCCATTGCCATCCGACATATTATGTACCTATCCATGAGCTATGATCATAGAATTGTAGACGGGGCGATCGGTTCACAATTTTTGGCTGCCGTTGCAAAAGGTTTTGAAAACTGGGATGTAAATAGACAGTGGTTTCAATACGTCTAGTGTAATCCCCAATCTCTACCTTTCATCATTGCAGGCACCCCTGTACTCATCCAAGTTGGCATAGGCTCCCCTTTCAAATAATGATCAAAGAATTGTTGTTCTCTAATTTGAATGTCTTTCCTATTTTTTCTTTCCACCAAATTATGTGCTTCATTATTGTAGACAAGCATCCAAATTTTCTTATTTAATCTGCGCATTGCAGTAAAATATTCAATTCCTTGATACCAAGGCACTGCATCATCTGCATCATTACTCATAATCACCAATGGTGTGGTAACTTTAGGTAAAGAAAATAAAGGTGAATTTTTAATATACAAATCTGGACGCTCCCATAAATTTGCGCCAATTCTACTTTGTTGCTTTTCGTATTGGAATTGTCTAACAACACCTGGCCCCCATCTTATACCACCATATGCACTTGTCATATTCACCACGGGTGCTCCAGCCCATGCAGCCGCATACAAATTGGTTTTAGTAATTAAATAAGCAATTTGATACCCTCCCCAACTTTGACCTTGTAATCCAATTTTTGTACTATCTATGAACCCTTTTTGAATCATAGCCCTTGTACCACTTAAAATATAATCATACGCTCCTTGACCCGGATAGCCTGTTTGGTACCAAATATCTGGTACAAATACAATATACCCTCTACTTGCAAAAAAAGGAATATTAAGTCTGGATGGTGTTGGTGATGGTGCTAAATAATTATGCAAGGTTTGATTGCTTCTTTCATAAAAATACACAATCATGGGATATTTCTTTGTAGGATCGAAGTTTTCAGGATAATAAACAACGCCCTCTGCTTTTTTACCAGTGTAAGCTTTCCAAGATACCAATTCGGTGCGCAACCAATTGTATTCCTTTTGCTGTTCATTGATACTCGAAATTGGTTTTGGCAATTGTGCATTGGCATTGAATTCATAAGGATAAATTGCAGGTGCATTCATTTCATCCTCCTGTAATACCACAAAATTATTTGCCTGTTTTGCCTTTTCAATAGCAGTAAAATTCATAGGCAATTTGTTAATGATCGTCAATTGCTGGTTGCCTAGGGTCAATAAACCAATAGAAGCTGACTTGTCGGTTTCATTGAACCCTCTAATTAATAAACTATCCTGTCCATGGAATGTTTTTCTATCATCGTTTGTTTCAACAAATCGATATACTGTTTTTAACTTTCGTCCATTGGTTAAAGCAACTGACGGCTTAATGCCATTGGCGTCCACCTTCCATAAGTCGAATCGATCATACAAAATTACCGTTTCATTGTCATTCATCCATTTTGCAATACCATAGGCGTTTGGATCATCTGGCACGTCATTATCCTCATCAAATAAACTAAATTTAATGTCTTTAGCGATGGCTGTTTTTTTCTGTGTTTTACTGTTATAAGCAAAATACTTTTTTAATGCTTCGTCATAAAAAACAAGGTTTGTTCCGTCATAGGAACTGGATACCAATCGGCCTTTCCAAGCTTTTTGCACCAATGTTCTTTTCGCGTTGGTATTGTCAATTTGATAAATGTCTCTTAAGCTATACCCCTGCCATTGTGATGGTATTTCGTAACTAGAATCCTGTATTTGAAAACTGATAGCGCCATCCCCTTCTTTGGTAGCAATTAAACTTCTATCTTTTACTTTTCCTAAATACACTAAACTACCATTAGACAAATTATAGAACATGGGTTCTGTTGCTTTTAAATCATTGTCTAGGTTTTTAACTTGCACGGACATCAAGGCTGGATCATTATAATGCCAAATGTCCAAAACTGCTCTTTCAAATTCAGGCAGGCTGGTATCTTTTACTGGCAGGATAGGTTGAACCCCAAATTCAATGATATTACCTGACTTACTAAACTTGATTTTTTTGTCTCCACCAATGGTATAATTGCTTGGCATAGATGTGTGCATTCTACTTACCAACCTTTTAGCGCTATCCTCCTTTGATTGATACACTGCTAAACTGTAATTTTTTTGCAATGCTTTATCCGTACTATCTGGTTCCACTAAATAAGCCAAGGTATTACCTGCTTCATCCCAAGATAAACCTGTAGCGGTATAAAAATTAGCACTTAAAGTTTTAGGAACACTGTCTACAAAATTGGCTAATAAAATTTTACTACTATTTGTTTTGGTCTTTACTTGATACATGGCCAATCCCAACCCATTGGGTTGAATTGAATATTGCGTAATACCTGTAAATGTCTTTGATTTTTTAGCCCCTAAATCCATCCAAACCAATTCGCCCCCTTCCTTATTGATATCCCCTTTTTTATCCTTCAAATACACTAACCAATTATTGGCATGTTCAGGCAATTGAAAGGATTTTACCATGGGTATTTTTTCAACAAGGCCATTGTCAAGTTGCACAATGACTAAGCTATCTTTAGGCATTTCATCCGGCTTTTTTTTGTCTATTTTAGCCTTTCTTGTTTCTGCAAATAAGGGTTTTATTTTTGCAATTAAATATTGTCCATTTTCAGTAAATGTAGCTTGTGTACCACGCTGAATTTTGATCGTACTATTGTCTTTATGATTATGAATCACTAATACTGCATCCCCTTCCTGCGGAGCAATCACATAGCTTATAAATTTACCCTGCGGTTGGTAAACCACTTCTCTAATACTTTGCCAACGATCATACACGGTATGATCCAGCACTTTTTTCTGTCCTACTGATGCAACTGAAATAAATAGAGTTAAGCCTAATACTAATTTTTTCATATTATAATAAAATTTAATAAAAATGCAACTATTTGCGCTATATATTGTTATGTAATATAAATAATTGTTTCTTTTTATGAAGATTTTTTACTTAGTTGGCATTATTTTATGCTTTCCTTTATTAACAATAGCACAATCCAAGGGAAATTTATCTGGGGAAGTTATCGATAGGAACACGCAAAAACCAGTCGTTGGTGCTACGATTAGCATTGCAAATACCAATATTAGAACCATTACGGACAGTGTAGGAAAATATACCTTTAAAGGGTTGCCAACGGGTCAATACCACCTTATCATTGAAGCTTTGGGTAGTATCACCTATCATTTGTACAATGTAATTGTGAGTTCTGGCAATATTAATTTTGCAAATGCTGAATTACTGCCAATGGAAGTGACCTTAAAGGAAGTGGTCGTGGGCAATGTGAGAAAAACAGTAAGAGCCGCCACCTTAGAAACCCCTTTAAGTGTTCAAAAACTTACTGCAGAAGAAATTAAATCAAGCCCTGGAAGCGATTTTGATATTTCAAAAGTAGTACAAACCCTTCCGGGTGTTACTGGCTCTGCAAGTACAGGCGCCGGATTTAGAAATGATATTATTGTAAGAGGAGGTGCACCCAATGAAAATGTATTTTATTTAGATGGAATTGAAATTCCCATCATCAACCATTTTACCACACAAGGAAGTGCGGGTGGGCCACAAGGCATTTTGAATGTGTCATTTATTGATGAAGTGAAACTATCCTCTTCGGCATTTGACGCAAAATATGACAATGCCCTCTCCTCCGTTTTTGAGTTTAAACAAAAAAAGGGGAACAGTGAAAAAGTTCAAGGCAATATTAGAATCGGTGCAACAGAAGTTGCCACAACCTTAGATGGCCCTTTGTCTAAAAATGGAAAAACGACCTTCCTGTTGTCTGCAAGACGAAGTTATTTACAATTGTTATTCAAGGTCTTGGATTTACCCATACGACCCAATTATTGGGATTTTCAATTTAAAGTAACGCATCAATTAGATCCAAAAACAACCCTTACTTTATTAGGAGTTGGTGCAATTGACGAATTTTCATTCGCTGCTCCAAAAAAAGCAACCCCCGAAAAAATTTATGCTTTAAATGCAGGGCCTTCCATAAACCAATGGAGTTATACCGTTGGTGCTTCCTTAAAGAAATTAGTCAATAAAGGTTTTTGGAATTTAAGTGTAAGCCAAAATCATTTGAATAATTTGAATGAAAGATTCCAGAACAACCTCGGGCCTGACAAGGGAGAAAAGACCTTAGATTTTACCTCTAATGAATCTGGAACCAATGTAAGATGGGATATCACAAAAAGCTTGGTTGGTTTAAAATGGACAGGGGGCGTAAATCTACAGCAAATACAATATGACAATACCACCAATCAATTACTTCAATACACCACCTTAACCTCCTTAAACAACAATACACAGGTGGGCAATGCAAGTACTTTAAATTTTGCTACCAACCTTTCCTTTCAAAAATATGGGGCATTTTTCCAAATTGGTAAAAAAGCATTCAATAATCGCTTGGGCATAAGTGCGGGCATTAGAACCGATGGCAATAGTTTTACTGCGGATGGGAATGACTTTATCAAAAGAATTTCTCCCAGAGTAAGTATTGGTTATGTTTTATCAGATAAAATTAATTTAAATGCCTCCATTGGTAAATATTTTAAGTTAGCGCCTAATACAATATTAGGTTATAAGGATGTCAATAACAATTTTGTAAACAAGTCAACAGAATACATCTCAAGTGTGCATTATGTTACGGGAATTGAATATATCCCTTCCGAAGCCACCCGTTTTACTGGAGAGGTATTTTATAAAAAGTATGATAACGTAAATATAAGTATCAATAAAGGGATTAGTTTAAGCAACCTTGGTGCTGATTTTAATATTTTAGGAAATGAACCTGTCATTAGCAACGGCTTAGGTAAAAGCTATGGATTTGAATTTTTTGCTCAACAAAAATTAACCAAGCAATTTTTTGGCATTGTGTCCTATAGTTTTTTTAAAAGTGAGTATACCAATATCAACAATATATATGCACCAAGCTCTTGGCAAAATACACATTTAGTAAGTATCACTGGAGGCTATAAATTTAAGAAAAATTGGGAATTAGGCATAAAATTCAGGTACCAAGGGGGTACTCCTTACACCCCCTATGACATGAATTTGAGTAAAATTAACTTTGCTACTTTAGGAGTCGGAATTTTAGATTATGCTAAAATCAATAGCCTTACCAACAGGGCATTTCATTCAAGTGATATACGCATAGATAAAAGATACAACTACAAAAATACCACCCTTGACTTTTTCATAGACGTCACCAACTGGTATGGTGCAAGTTCAGTAGCTCCCCCATTTTATGTATTTAGCGCTAATGAGGATGGTACATTTAAAACCAACGATGGTGCCCCACTTAAAAAAGATGGATCCAATGCAATACCAAAACTATTTGACAATAATCAAGTATTTGTTACCCCTACTTTTGGATTTATATGGGAATTCTAATGCAGCAGGTTGAACAATGAATTCAACCTAGTTTTTGATAAGTTTAATGAATTTGCCAGTAATGTATAACCATTGCATTTTTAAGACCCCTACAACGGCTTCTTTAATAATGCCTTTGGTCATTTTACTAACCCCGATTTTGCGATCAATAAATTTAATGGGCACTTCTTTAATTTTAAAACCCAATCTCCAAGAAGCAAATTTCATTTCAATTTGAAATGCGTACCCAATAAATTTAATATTATCTAAATTAATGGAAGCCAATACTACACGCTTATAACAAACAAAACCAGCTGTTGGATCTTTAACAGGCATACCCGTAATGATTCTAGTATAGGCCGATCCACCTTGAGAATAAATTTTTCTATCTAATGGCCAGTTTTCAGTTGAACCCCCTTTTACATATCTACTACCCACTGCTACGTCAGCACCTTGTTTACAAGCATGAATTAAACGATCTAAGTCGTTTGGATTATGGGAGAAATCAGAATCCATTTCAAGGATAAAATCATACCCAATTGCTAAGGCCCATTTAAATCCATGAATATAAGCACTTCCTAAGCCAAGTTTACCAGCCCTACATTCCATAAATACACGACCAGGATGATTGGCAATAATTCCGCTTACGATTGCTGCAGTACCATCGGGTGAACCATCATCAATGACTAAAATATGATATCCCGTCTCAAAAGACAAAACAGCATCAATAATTGAGGCTATATTCTCTTTTTCATTGTAAGTTGGTATGAGGACAATTTTTTTCACGTCAGGAAATTATAGAAGATACGATTTAGTTAAAAGTACAAAATAGTATTTAAACTATATTATATAAACTATTTATTTAATATAGATTTATTAAGAATCTCTGTTAGTTTTTGTTTGGTGTGTAAGGCAAAATCTCCTTTCATCATCCAATCGTAATATTGTGGCTCTTCTTTTAGCACTTGAACCACTGGTTTGCCTTTATGTTTGCCGAAATTAAACACCGCAATTCCATTATCATAAATAAATCTACGAGCAAAATCGATGATTTCATCTTCCCCTGTAAACTTAACAATGGATTCAACGGTATTGCCAATTTGTGGATAGCGTTCAATTTGGGCTTCTAAAATTTCCCAAGTGGCAGTCGCATCAGCTTCAGCAGTATGCGCATCTTCCAAGGTTTTGTGACAATAAAACTGATAAGCTGCACTTAATGTTCGCTGTTCCATCATATGAAACACTTTTTGCACGTCTAATAATTTTCTTGATTCAATATCAATACCAATCCCTGCTCTTAAAAATTCCTCATTCAACATAGGTACATCAAAACGGTTGCTATTGTATCCACCAATATCCGAACCCTCTATGAATTGCTTTACCTCATTTGCGATTTGCTTAAAGGTTGGAGCATCCTTGACCATATCATCGGTAATTCCATGTACCTCTGAACTTGCTTTTGGAATGGGCATTTCAGGATTCACCAATCTTCGCTTCACTTGTTTTGTTCCATCTAAACCAATTTTCACAATTGCAATTTCTACAATTCGGTCGGTACTTACATTGATTCCTGTGGTTTCTAAATCAATAAAACAAATGGGTCTAGCTAATGATAATGGCATATAAAAAATTATGTTTCGAAGTTAAACATTATTACTTACTATTTTATGTCAATTTTCAACTATTCATTCCTATTTATTGACTAATTTCGTACCCTCATTATAATCATTGAAACTATGAACTGGCATACAATAATTACGGCGGAACAATTAGATTCCATCCAAGAAGCTTCATTCCATAAACCACAACTTATTTTTAAGCACAGTACTACTTGTAGTATTTCAAAAATGGCATTGTCTAGATTTGAACGTGCTGAAGCTCCAGATGCTATTGATTTTTATTATTTAGACCTTTTAAATTATAGATCTATCTCAAATGCAATTGCAGAAAAGTTTCAAGTACACCATGAATCACCACAGGTAATACTCATTAAAAATGGGGAATGCACTTATGACGAAAGCCATTACGGAATTATGATGGACGAAGTAGTGGAACAAGCAGGTTTGTAAAATTGACTATGCTACAATAAATTTTAAGTTGGATTAGCCCTTTTCGATAATCAACGCACTCGCACCTCCTCCACCATTACAGATAGCAGCTGCCCCTAATTTTCCATTGTTTTGTTGCAACACATGAATAAGTGTGACTACTATTCTCGCACCACTGCAACCCAAGGGATGTCCCAATGAAACGGCACCGCCATTTACATTTACTTTATTTGAATCTAATTGAAGCAATTGTGTATTGACTATGCCCACAACCGAAAAGGCTTCGTTGAACTCAAAAAAGTCAATCTCATTTGATGTTAAATTTGCTTTTGCTAAAGCCTTAGGTAGCGCTAAAGCTGGTGTAGTTGTAAACCATTTTGGATCCTGTTCTGCGTCGGCATAACTAATAATTTTTGCCAATGGCTTTAATCCCAATTCCTTTACTTTTTCACCACTCATTAAAATTAAAGCTGCTGCACCATCGTTCATCGTACTTGCATTGGCAGCAGTTACGGTGCCCTCTTTGGTAAACGCTGCATTAAGTTGAGCAACTTTATCAAAGTTCACATTATAGGGTTCTTCGTCTTTTGAAACTACAATAGGATCCCCTTTTCTTTGCGGAATAACTACTGGCACAATTTCAGTTTCAAATAATCCTTTCTCTATAGCAGCTTGAGATTTTTGATAACTATTTATTGCAAAAGCATCCTGATCGGCTCTTGAAATATTATTTTCTTTCGCACATAAATCAGCAAAATTGCCCATGGCTACCTGATCATATACATCTACCAATCCATCTTTTGCCAATCCATCCTGCATGGTAATATCACCATACTTATTCCCCCATCTTTGTGTGGTATTATAAAAAGGAACATTGCTCATGCTTTCCATACCTCCTGCAACCACAATATCGGCATCACCTAGTAATATATTTTGAGCGGCCATGGCGATGGCTTTCATTCCACTTGCACAGACCTTATTTACCGTAGTGGCTATCACCTTATCAGGAAGTCCAGCAGCTTTACTAGCTTGTCTTGCAGGAGCCTGACCAAGTCCTGCTTGAATTACGGAACCCATAATTACTTCATCTATTAAAGTAGGATCCATTTTTACTTTTTCTAAAGCGCCCTTTATCGCAATACCACCTAGCACAGTTGCTGATAAAGATTTTAAACATCCCCCAAATGAACCAATGGGTGTTCTCACCGCTGCTACAATAAATACTTCCTTTGCCATAATTTTTATTTTACTATTGAAAAAATAGGAACAAATTTTTTAGTTAAACAGGATCAGCCTCATTGGCATTATTGGTGGGCGTTTCAATAGTCTCTTCTACTAAACGAATTCCACCATCTTCTATGCTAATTAATTTAGACTTGTATAAAATCCCCACATTCATCTTAAATGCTTTCTTACTCATTGCAAAAAATGCATAAATATCATCAGGGCTTGATTTATCATGGTAGGGTAAAAATCCCTTGTGTAATTTCAACAACTTAATAATGGTTTGTTGATCACCATCTAATTTTTCCACTCCTTGCTTGCCAATCCCAATATCTAATTTATTGTCCTCTCTTATCTTTTTAACAAAAGCCTCTTCAATAAACTGACCAATATGCAAATGGGTAAATACTTCATTTTTATAAACCAATCCTTGATGTACGCCATTCACGATTACTACATAACCAATCTCAGATTCACGATAAACCTGTACTTTCACTTTTTCTCCTTCCTTAACGGTCAAGAAATCATTACTAATTTGATTATCAATTTTTTCAGTAGCCGCAACCCTACCCGTTTGCTTGTCAATATATAATTTCACTAAATACTTCCCACCCAATCGCATGGTAGACAATTGTTGTGAAGCAGGCACGAATACATCCTTCATTAATCCCCAATCCATAAATGCCCCTTGACGAGTCACTTCCACTACTTTTAGTGCTGCAATATCACCAACCAACGCAAAAGGTTCTTGGGTAGTAGCAATTAAACGATTGTCAGAGTCATGGTAAACAAATACGCTAATAGTATCCCCCACTTGTAATCCGGATGGCACAAAACGTTTTGGCAATAAAATACCTTCGTCCCCGTCATCCATATAAAATCCATAGTCTACCTTTCGGTCTAAGCGCATCAGATTAAATTGACCTACATTAATGGTTGACATGGTGTTTGATTTATGGTTTGTTATCCATTTATAAATTTAGAACAATTCTGGCTGTTCGTCGTTCGGATCTTTGATGACTACTTTAGTTTCCCATTCCATTTCGATAGTCTTATTAAAATCAGTCAATTTGGTTCCTACTGCTTTCCAACCCGTAATGTCTACTATCTTACTTACTTTGAACTTCGCTTTTCTTATTTGCGCACCCTTACCGGTATTTACGACAAGAATAGGCTCAATGGATGTTGAAACGGCTACTAGATTGTTACCATCCCCCTCCTTAATGCATAAGAATGGAGAACGTAAAGTAGTAGTTTCAATTTTAAAGCGCTTAATATTAAATTGCAATTTATCCTTGTCTAAATATACTGCCGTTACAATTTTATCTGGATTGAACTTCTCTATGAATAAAACTTTTTCTGGATCAAAACGTTGTGATTGTTCAGTATCGATTACTTCATAAAATCCATCCTTGGTAAATACTAATAATTTCTCATCTTCAAAAGTTCCTAGGTACAATCCTTTCTCTTCACTATTTAAACGACCAAACTTATCATCAAACCAAAGCTTGCGTCCTACCAAAGTACTCTTGCCCGCTTCTTTTAAACGAACTGCTTTTATAGGATATTTAGTCACTTGATTACCCACACTGCTTCGGCCTTTTACTTCTAAGGTTTCAAAATAGAAATCAAATTCTTTGATTCTAGCAGAACAGTTCGGGCTTAAAATAATTTTAACCGACTCAGCTTCCCCATTGGCATTCACTGACATATAATGCACTTTGGACTTTTCAGTACTCTTTGCTAATGGATATTCCTTATCACGAGTAACACCTGTTACATAAAAACGCTTTGCATAACTAATGCCACTTACCCCATCCACATATACCATATTATACGTGGTACGTTCGTCGTTCTTTTGAAATACAGCAGCATGTATAATGTCTTTGCCAATAAATACTTTATCAGAAACCTTTACCACTTTCATAATACCCGATTTGGTAAATGCGATAATATCATCATAGTCGGTACAATCGCAAAGGAACTCGTCCTTTTTTAATCCTGTTCCAATAAAACCTTCCGCTTTATTAATGTATAGTTTTGTATTGGCAATGGCAACCTGCTTTACTTGAATAGTATCAAATTCTTTGATCTCTGTTTTACGCTCTTTGCCCTTGCCATATTTCTTTTGCAAACCTTCATAATAATTTACTGCATAATCCACCAAATTGTCTAAATGATGTTTGGTTTCTTTGATACTTGCTTCAATATCTTTGATTTGTTGAATTAAATCCTCAATATCTAATTTGTAGATACGTCTTACAGGCTTATCCGTTAATTTTAATAAGTCCTCACGCTCAATGGGCTTTTTGAATTTCTTTTTAAATGGATCAAATGCTTTATCAATCGCATCAATCACCTTATCCCAGTTCAAATGCTTCTTCTCTAATTCTTGGTAAATTTTTTCTTCAAAGAAAATCTTTTCCAAACTCGTGAAATGCCATTTGCTTTCTAATTCTTTTAACTGTATTTCTAATTCTGCTTTTAGCAAACCTTTGGTATGTTCAACTGAATGTTTTAATAAATCGCTTGCACCTAAAAACTGAGGGCGATTGTTTACAATTACACAGGCATTGGGTGATAAACTAATTTCGCAATCTGTGAATGCATATAAAGCATCAATGGTAATATCTGGAGAAATACCTGTTGCTAAATCAATTTGTATTTCCACCTCCGCAGCCGTTACGTCTGTTACTTTTTTAATTTTGATTTTACCTTGGTCATTGGCCTTGGTAATGCTCTCCATTAATTGGGTTGTTGTAACACTATAGGGAACGTCTTTAATGAGTAATGTCTTTTTATCTAATTCCTCAATATGGGCACGCACCCTTACTTTACCACCACGTTTGCCATCACTGTAATTAGAAGCATCTATCATGCCTCCTGTTTGAAAGTCGGGTAATAATTCAAACTTCCTACCTCTTAAATGTTTAATACACGCTTCCAATAATTCATTGAAATTATGGGGTAAAATTTTTGTAGAAAGTCCAACTGCAATACCATCGGCACCCTGCGCCAATAATAAAGGAAACTTCATTGGAAGTGTTACGGGTTCATTTTTACGACCATCATAACTTAAAGCCCAGTCGGTTGTTTTTGCATTAAAAGCAACTTCCAAAGCAAACTTACTTAAGCGCGCTTCTATATACCTAGATGCTGCAGCAGCATCCCCAGTCCGGACATCGCCCCAGTTCCCCTGTGTTTCTACCAATAAGTTTTTTTGACCAATATTGACCAATGCGTCTCCAATACTAGCATCTCCGTGCGGATGATATTGCATACTTTGACCAATGATATTAGCTACTTTATTGAATCTGCCATCATCCATTTCCTTCATGGCATGTAGGATTCTACGCTGAACGGGTTTTAATCCGTCTTCAATGGCAGGTACCGCTCTTTCTAAAATTACATAAGATGCATAATCCAAGAACCAATTTTTATACTGACCTTGAACACCCGATTCATTCTCCGTTACCCTGCTTAAATTTTTCTCTTTTGCCATAACTAATCTTAATTCGAACTTTTGATAAGTTCATTATAGTCGGTAAGTGTCTTCACTACCGTCTGCTAAACTATTTAATTCTACAAAAACAATATCCGTGATGGCTGTTAACTCATGCCAAACTTGGGCCTGAATCAAAACCCTTACAGGTGCAATCAGTTCAACTGTTTCTTCCTCATCTGTAATTAAATTCTTCCAATGCAAGTTTGCTGATCCCTGCACTAAAAGCATGTCTTCAGGATTTTTACCAGTCGAAATGCCTTTGTGATAATGTTGACCACTAATCGTTCCTGCTTTTCGATACACTAATAAAAATTCCCCCGTTCTATCCGTACTAAAATAATGTAGTGCACCGCGCTCATCCACTGCTTTAATATCTATTGGGTTGATGGTTACACTCATTATAAAAAATTATTCAGTTTCTCCTTCCACAACTACATTAGATCCTCCTGGCATTTGAACTACCATATCCTTCCAGCCTTTAGTCCAATCTCCTACAAAAACAAGTTTACCTGCTTCTTCTAACCCTTTTAATCGGAATACCACAAATGCATCTCCTAATTTTACTTTTAATTTGCCCATGATATTGTTTAATGCACTAGGCAATTTTTGCGCATTCTTAGTAAGCAAGGACAATATCTCTTTATCATAACAACCCATCTGCATACTCACTAATTTCTTGCCACCTTCCAAAAAACGAACCCCTTCATTTTCCATACATAATTTTTTCCATTCGTCAGGATCCAATTCAAATTCACTAAGCGTAATGGGTCTTGCCAATTTCTTCGCTTTTAAAAATTCCTTAGGTTGAATTTGACTTAAATAAGTAGGGTAAAATAATTGCCCTTTTTCATTCAAAAATGGCAAATTGTTTAAATACAAAACCTGGATACGCCCTTGGTATTCTTTGAACTGACTCATTAACCAATAGTAGCCTGAAACGTCATGTGCATTTTGTCCCATCCAAATCCAAAGCACTTCGTTCTCATCATGATTCAATGCATTCAATAATTGATGCACCGTTAACTTGTCATCTACAATTTCTAATTGATGGATATAAGGAGAAAACTCCAAAACGTTTTGCCACCAATCACGACGTGCTTTATAACCTTCAGTTTCATTTATATCTAGTAAGGGTCCAACAGCATAGTCGTCTTTAATTTCAACAACTTTACCTATTAGGGTCTCGTCCAATTCAATGGCGGCTTCTATGGCAGCAATATCTGCTGTATTAAACACTATGTGTATCATGCGCTTTGTCTAATTCTACTTTTAAATTATTGATAATAAAATCTTGTCTTTCTGGTGAGTTTTTACCCATATAATATTCCAACAAATGTTGAATATGATCTCCTTGTTCCAAAATAACGGGCGCCAATTTTATATCGGCATTAATAAATTTGCCAAACTCTTCTGGACTAATCTCTCCCAATCCCTTGAACCTTGTAATCTCGGGTTTGCTGCCTAACTCACTAATTGCTTTTTGCTTTTCAGCTTCATTGTAACAGTAAATAGTTTTTTGTTTATTACGTACGCGAAAAAGAGGCGTTTCTAAAACAAAAACATGCCCTCTTTTTACCAAGTCGGGAAAGAATTGTAAAAAGAAAGTCATCATCAATAAACGAATATGCATCCCATCCACATCAGCATCAGTGGCAATTACAATATTGTTATACCGTAGCCCTGCTAAGCCTTCCTCAATATTCAACTCGTGTT
>CANKWR010000018.1 GCA_947487525.1 Bacteroidota bacterium | reverse complement strand
ATTCTTGATCACAGGTATGGTTTGGGCGGTACTAGGTGGGTTAATGAGTGTGCTTTTCCGTTTACAATTAGGATATCCTGATGCAAGTTTTCCTTGGTTAGAATCTATTTTGGGTAAATGGGCTAAAGGAGGTCAAATTACGCCTGAAGCTTATTACGCTTTAGTAACTACGCACGGAACCGTATTGGTATTCTTTGTATTAACAGCGGGCTTGTCTGGTACTTTTGCCAACTTTTTAATTCCATTACAAATTGGTGCACGTGATATGGCGTCTCCATTTATGAATATGCTTTCTTACTGGTTCTTTTTTGCAGCTAGTATTGTAATGTTATCTTCTATGTTTGTTGAAACAGGGCCATTCAGTGGTGGTTGGACTGCGTATCCTCCATTGTCTGCATTAGGAGATGCGTCACCTGGTTCTAAAACAGGAATGGACTTGTGGATTATTGCCATGGCTTTATTCGTAGTCTCTTCTTTATTAGGAGGTTTGAACTACATCGCTACCATTTTGAACATGCGTACGAAAGGCATGAGCATGACGCGTTTGCCTTTAACAATTTGGGCTTTGTTCTTTACAGCGGTATTGGGTGTATTGTCTTTCCCAGTATTATTGTCTGGTTTGATTTTATTAATTTTTGATAGAAACTTTGGTACTTCATTCTATCTTTCTGATATTTTCGTGAACGGTGTAGGTGCTTTGTCCAACGAAGGGGGTAGCGCTATTTTATACCAACACTTATTCTGGTTCTTAGGTCACCCTGAGGTATACATTATTTTGTTGCCTGCCATGGGTATGGTTTCTGAAATATTGTCGGTGAATTCACGTAAACCTATTTTTGGATACATGGCCATGTTGGGTTCATTATTTTCCATTGCTGTATTGGCCTTCTTGGTTTGGGCGCACCACATGTTCGTTACAGGATTGAATCCTTTCTTAGGATCGGTGTTTGTATTATTAACTTTATTAATTGCCGTTCCTTCTGCGATTAAAGTATTTAACTGGTTAACTACTTTATGGAGAGGTAATATTCGTTTTACGCCTGGTATGTTGTTTGCAATTGGTTTTGTAAGCTTATTTATCTCTGGTGGTTTAACCGGTATTTGGCTGGGTAACGCTGCATTGGATATTCACTTACACGATACGTACTTTGTAATTGCACACTTCCATATTGTAATGGGTGTGGCAAGTATGTTTGGTATGTTCGCGGGTGTGTACCACTGGTTCCCTAAAATGTACGGCCGTTATTTAAATAACTCTTTAGGCTATATCCACTTTTGGGTGACCATGACAGGTGCTTACTTAATTTTCTGGCCAATGCACTACGAAGGTTTAGCAGGTATGCCTCGTCGTTATTTTGACTTTAGCATTTGGGAAAGCTTTAAGCAGTTTGCTGAGTTGAACCGTTTTATCAGTACTGTTTCTATGATTGTATTTGCAGTACAAATTTTATTCTTGATTAACTTTTTCTATTCGATATTCAAAGGCCGTAAAGTAACTACGAAAAATCCTTGGGAATCTAATACTTTAGAGTGGACGACTCCAATTAATCCTGGTCACGGAAACTGGCCTGGTGAAATTCCTGAAGTACACCGTTGGCCTTATGATTACGGTAAGGATGGTGTTGACTTTATCCCACAAGATGTTCCAGTGGGCGAGAACGAATCAAGTCACTAATATTTTTGATTATGCCCTGTTCAATCAGGGCATAATTTTTTTCAAATAGGGTTATTTAATTTTCGATTTTCATTGAAACCAAATAAGTGAAAGCTACTTTAAAAAATTACGGGCAACTCATGAAGTTCACACTCAGTTTTACTGTGGTGTTTACTTGTGTAATTTGTTTTCAGATGGCGCCGAATGTGGTGGGCTTTGACTGGTTCAATATTTTATTATTAACCTTTGCTGGTTTGTGTATTACCGGAAGCGCGAATGCCATTAATCAAGCGGTTGAAAAAGAGACCGATGCGCAAATGAAGCGCACGAGCAATCGTCCAGTCGCTGCGGGGCGTTTGACACAACAACAAGCGTATATTTTTGCGATGATCACGGGCGTATTGGGCGTAGGATTAATGTTGTATTTTAATATTGCTTCAGCACTCTTGTCTGCGTTTAGTTTGTTTTTATATGCATTTATTTATACGCCTTTAAAAAAGGTGAATTCAATTGCCGTATTGGTAGGCGCTTTTCCTGGTGCCATTCCTTGTTTAATTGGATGGGTTGCTGCCACCAATGAATTTAGTGCTGGTGGATGGATTTTATTATTGATTCAGTTTTTATGGCAGTTCCCCCATTTTTGGGCTATTGCTTGGGTATCCCATGCCGATTATTCTAGAGTAGGTTTTAAATTATTACCTGCAAAGGAAGGGCCAACACGTTTTACTGCATTGCAATCTATCATGTATGCCGTACTCATGGTACCCATTGGATTCTTGCCTTACTATTTAGGCATGACAGGTACTTGGAGTATGTGGGTGGTATTAATTGCCAATATTTTTATAGTCGTTCAATGCGTTAGATTATATCAAAACATGGGTGTTCCTGCAGCTAGGCGCGTGATGTTTAGTAGCTACATTTATTTACCCGTAGTGTACTTATCCTTATTAGCCGATAAAATATAATATCAGTATTATTAAATTTTTTTTATGTCAACAGAATTATTAACCGAAAAGAAAAAAACACATCCCTATTTTTTTTATTTATGGGGAGGATTGGGAAGCATTGTGATGATGTTCGCTGGTTTAACCAGTGCCTATATTGTTAAAAAAAGCCAGGCCAATTGGTTGGAATTTGAAATGCCTACCGTTTTTATTATTTCAACCGTGGTTATTTTACTAAGTAGCTTTACCATCCAAATGGCCGTTAAAAAATTCAAGGAACAAAATGAAAATCAGTATCGTGGATTTTTATCCCTAACCGCTATTTTGGGCGTGGTCTTCGTGATTTTACAAGCACAGGGCTTCAAGGCTTTGGAGGGAAATAGCATTTCCTTAATTGGTCCAAGAAGCAATTCAGCAGCCTCCTTTTTGTTCGTGATTACACTTTTACACATGATTCACGTGATTGGCGGGGTAATTGCTCTTATCTGGATCAGTTTAAAGGCGTTTTCGGCTAAAAATGCATTAAATAATGAAATGCCGGTTAAGTTAATATCCAATTACTGGCATTTTGTAGATATACTTTGGGTGTACCTTTTTGTATTCCTAAATTGGGTCGGCTAAGCCCAAAAAAACTGGGGTATTTTTGTGAAATATCCTTGATAGCCAATATTTTTGCACTGAAATCGAAACAGCACATGTCAAATGTAACAACCGCTTCAACTAAGGAAGCAAAATGGTGGAACGGAGGGAAAAGCCCTTTTGATGTAGAATATGGTAAAGTAATGATGTGGTACTTTTTAATGAGTGACGCATTTACTTTTGGCGCATTCTTAATTTCCTATGGTACCGTTCGTTTTTCTACGAATGGATGGCCTGACCCGAACTTAGTATTTAAAAGTTTTCCTTTTGCGCCAGAAGGCGTGAATGCACCATTGGTGTTTGTGTCTGTCATGACCTTTATTTTGATTGTAAGTTCTGTAACCATGGTACTTGCAGTGCATGCAGGAAAAATGATGGACAAAAAGGGCGTCGTTAGAAATATGATTTGGACCATCATTGGGGGTATCGCTTTTTTAAGTTGTCAAGCTTGGGAGTGGAATCACTTACACCATGAAGGTGCATGGTGGGGTATGAATCCGTTTATGAATGCGGATGGCACCGCTTCTACTAGCAACTTTACTAACTTCTTTTTTACCATTACTGGTTTCCACGGCTTCCACGTATTTAGTGGGGTAGTGATTAATATTGTGATGTTAATTATGACTTTGATGGATAAGTTCGAACAAAGAGGACATTATTTAATGATTGAAAAAGCAGGATTGTACTGGCACTTTGTAGACTTAGTGTGGGTATTTGTATTCACTTGCTTCTACTTATTGTAAACAAATTTTAACGCTTAATTGCGTTTTAAAAATATTGAAAAAAGAAATTCTATGTCACAAGATACACACGCTGAGCACCACGATGTAATTGCAGAAATCAAAAAGGTAACGATTATCCTTTCTGTATTAACGATTGTGGAATTGATTTTGGGTTTTTGGATGATTGGTATTACTTCAGCAGGATTACGTTTAGCTATTAAAGGCGTTATTATTATACTAATGTTGGCTAAAGCATTTTATATTGTTGCTTACTTTATGCACTTAAAGCATGAATTAAAAAACTTAATCATGACCATTATAGTGCCTTTGGCATTGTTTATTTGGTTTATCATTGCTTTTTTAGCGGATGGTAATTCATTTAGAAATTTGCGCAATGATTACAACCCTCATTTTAAGGAGCAAGCAACGATCAAGGTGGAAAAAAAGGAGCATGACGCACATGGTGCTGAGAAACCGACGCATGAAAAAGACGCTTCCAAAGAAGGCGAGCACAAAGCACCAGAAGACCACAAATAGTAGATCCTAAGAATATTAAAAAACCATCCTCTACAGGGTGGTTTTTTGTCTTTATCCAATGTCATATAGGCTTTACTTTGTAACTTTGCTTATCAAAAATTAGTATGTCTAAAAAATCGTTTTACGGCCTATTCATTGCTTTAATCATACCTGTACTTTGTTATTTGTGGCTAAAGCATGCCAGCGATACAGCCGTAGTAATGCCTCGACATTATTTATTGGATACCGTGGTCGAAAAAGTAGAAAAAGGAAAAAAGGTATCAGATAGTGTTTGGCATACGACAAAAAATATTCGTTTGGTAAATCAATTGGGAGATACCGTCAACTTATATGATCAAAGAGGTAAAATAATAATCTTAGATTTTTTCTTTACCAGCTGTGGTAGTATTTGCCCCAAGCTTACACGCAATATGTCAAAAATCCAACAATCTTTTATTGTAGGAGGAAGCAAATACAAGAAGCAAGTGGACACCAGCATTGTTCAGTTTATGTCCTTATCGGTAGATCCACAAAGAGATAGTGTTTCAGTGTTAAGAGAGTACGCCAATAAAATGGATGTGATTGCTGATAATTGGTGGCTACTAACAGGCAATAGAGATTCTATTTATAATTTTGCTTTTGAGGAAATGAAGGTGGACAAGTTTAGTAACGAACCGGTAAGTGTTGACTTTGTCCATACCAGTCGTTTTGTATTGATTGATAGAGACATGAAAGTGCGCGGATATTACAATGGCTTAGATTCGGCTTCGCTTTTGAAATTAGCAAAGGATGTGGGGTACATTATGTTAGAGAAAGATAAGAACCGCAAGAGCAAAATTTTCCAAGATATTATTGATCTTAGTTGGTTATGGTTAATAATTGCAGTGTTGGTGGGTGGCTTTGTATATTACTTCACCAGCACCAGACAAAAGAATTAACACTAAACAAAATAAGTTAATTTATTATAAATAAAATGTATTTATGTTAGCACCTTCTATTCAAAAGAATGACAAAAAAGCAAAATTATTAATAGGTATTTTCTCGGTAGTGGTTTTTGTTGCCGTTACTTTTTTAAGCAAGTTTTCGCTTGAAGTGGAATTGCCTTTTGACAAACATATTTTTGCATTAATCAATGCAATATTAAATACCTGCGTTTGCATTTTATTAGTAGTTGCTTTAATTGCGGTTAAGAATAACAATTATCAATTACACAAAAATTTAATGTTGTTTGCTATGTTACTGTCAGTATTATTTTTGGTAACCTATATCGCCCACCATTTGTTTGCGGGAGAGGCTAAGTATGGAGATGCCAACTTTGATGGAACAGTTGACGCAGTGGAAGTGGAGCTGGTAGGCAATACACGTCCATTTTATTTAATATTGTTAAGTACCCATATTGTGCTAGCTGCCACTAGCTTACCCTTTATTTTGTTTACCGCTTATCGGGGATTAACAGGAGAGTATGCGCGTCATAAAGATTTGGCAAAACGTATGTGGCCTATTTGGTTTTATGTTGCAGCCACTGGTCCATTGGTGTATTGGATGATTAAACCTTACTATAACTAAGCGAATACTTAATAAAAAAAGGAGTGAACTGATTTACTCCTTTTTTATGCAGTTTGCTATTATTTAAATTGCTAATATTTAAATACTTAGTTCAATAGCCGGATCCCAAAATATTTTTTCAAAGTCCACTACAGTTTCCTTTTCAACTTTAATTTTTTCTTTTTCTAAGAGCTCTTGCATTTTTGAAGGTGTTTCAAAATGCGCTTTACCCGTAAGCATGCCATTGCGATTTACCACTCGATGTGCAGGCACTTTTGGTTTTACTCCATGGGATGCATTCATTGCCCAACCCACCATTCTGGAACTTCCACCCGTGCCAATGTATTTCGCAATTGTGCCATAACTTGTTACACGCCCCTTTGGGATTAAGCGCACTATATCAAATACATTTTGAAAAAAGTCCTTAGTCTTTGGGGTGTATTGCATCGGACGAATTTTTATTAAGTGTTATCCTAATTAATTGTGCACGTGTTTTTAAGGGTTCTGGAACCGCTTCATAATCGTAGGGACAATGCTTGCATGCTTCACCACAGCAGTATCCTCTTGCTTCATGATAAACTGAGGTGAATACCCATTTACCTTTTGGGTCTATATAATAATCGACATCTTTGATCATTTTTGTTATTATCTTTTCTTTTCAATTCTATTCTCAATTATTCCATTGCTTGTTTTCCATTACGTGCTAAACTATCATGGGTTTCGGTCACTTCAAATTCAGCAATCATTTCTTTTAATTTTTCGTCTAATTCCAGCGGCAGCTCTTTGTCCAATTTAAATTGAATATAATGTATTCGATTACTACTTGCAATGTTTAATCCTTCGTAATATGTTTTAATACTGCATCTGTCATCCCATTTATCAGATTGCATAAATGCAGTACTGTATAAATCGTCGGTAGCCGTAATTAAGGTGAGTCCAAATAACTCAATGACTGTTTTGGTGAAAAGGTATAAATTGGGGCTATCTGTTTTTAAATGAACTAAACCCGTGGTATTAGAAGCGTCGTCTTTTTTCAAAAACTGCTGATATAAACGTAAATATTTAGGATGCGTTAAACGCTTCTTTGCCTTCGATAGCCTTAATTGCGGATCGGGAAAAGTAATCCAAATTTCACTTACTTCCTCTTTGGCAAAATATTGTGTTACTTGATCTATTTGTGTTCTAATAAAAGCCACATTTTTTAAACCGTCTCGGTTGGCAATGCTGGCCCCTTTCCAGATACGGTTGCCCTTTAAATCAAGTCCTACAAAATGTTGATTTGGGAACATGCGCCCCAAGCCCACCGCATACTCACCTCTTCCACAAGCGAGCTCAAGTACGAGTGGATGGGTGGTGGCATTTTGTGCAGACGGTGAATTAGGCAATTCTTCTAATACAATTGGCTTGGTTCCCTTTGCCAACTCCTTAAAAAAGGCATTCCATTTACCAGGCATATCCTGCGGATATTCCAATACATTTTCATATTCCTTAATCGCCGCAAACTTGATTAATTTTTTCTGCCCCATAGCGCAAATATACTTCTTAGTGAATTACTTGAAGCGATTTAATGCTTCATTAATTGTACTGCCTTTTGTGCAACAATGGGTGCAATGGCTACGCCCATACCGCTCATACGCACTGCGCAATATACATTGGGCTGCACTTTTTGAATAATAGGTTTTTTGATACTGCCCATTCCCATGGTACCACTCCACTTTAATTCAATTTTTGGTTTTTTGGATCCTTTAGGTAATATACGCTTCATCATAAAATCAGTCAATGTTTGTTGGATGAGCTTTGAAGTTTCTAAGGAAGTTGTTTTTTCATTTTTTAAATCTTTATTCCTGGCACCTCCTAATAATAATCTATTACCAACATTTCTGAAATAATAAAATCCTTCGTCAAAATGAAAAGTACCTTTGAACTTTAAATTCGCAATGGGTTCCGTTACAAATACCTGTCCTCTCGCTGGCACCACATCGAGCTCAGGCAATAATTGTTTTGCAAATCCATTGGTACAGATTAATAATTGCTTTGTTTCCAAAGTAGCCTCTAGATTTGTTTTGATGGTTACTCCTTTTTTATGGGACTTAAATTTCTTCACCTCGGTATTGAATAATATTTGTACCCCTTTTGCTTGCACTGCTTTTTGTAAAGCCAATACTAATTTGGCTGAATTTAATTGTCCTTCAAATGGACTAAAGGCCAGCGCGTTTATTTTTTGAAAGCCTAATTTTTTTATTTGCTTTGTTTCATTGCTGTATATAGGAAGGTATTTTCCATTTTTTTTGGGTGTTTTTAAAACGGTTGCCAATACCTTATTTAGATAAGCAATATCGGTATCTAATTTTTTAATATCATACGTGCCACCATCTTCAAATAACTCATATCCTCCAAATTGGTTGTATTCAATTTCGGCTTTGTCAAATACCTTTTGAATTCTTTGTAATCCATCGTACCGCATTTTTACCGTTTCTAACATATTGGCTTCCCCCATTAATTGCACATCATACATGAGTTCCGACACACTTCCAAAACAGCTAAACCCTGCATTGCGTGTACTTGCGCCGGAAGGAATCACCCCTCTTTCTAGAATGGTGATATTTAATTGGGGATTTTTTTGCATCAATTCATACGCTGTCCACAATCCCACAAAACCACAGCCAATAATGACTACGTCCTTGGGTGCATAGTAAGTGGATTGTTCCCATACTGAAATTGCCATAACAAAAAGTTTAGGATACAAATATCCTAATTCGCCTTGAACCTACCCAAATTGTCCCCAATTATGTAGTCAAATTGCTATAAAGGAACAAATTTTAAAGGGAATCTGCCTAATTCAGCATTTACTTATTTAAATTAGACTAAAATTAACCCTATGAAAAAAACATTGTTCTTAAGCTTTACGATTGTAGCCATTGCGATGGGATGTAATCAAGCACCTAAATCGTCTTCTCAAGAAGGGGTATTCAAACTTGACAAACAAGTGATTACCGACGGCAAAACCGACTTTGTAAAAACTGCGGCAGCCGGAGATATTCAGTATAAAGTATTTACCAGCGAAGGTTATTTTTACATTGGTATTAATAAAGATTCTACTGCAGGTTTCGGAACAGGTGCTTATCAACAAGCCGGCAACATCATTACTGAAACGAATATATTTAATAGTGGTTCATTAGATACTGCTTGGAATGCAAAATTAGAAATCACCACCAATGAAAAAGGATATACGCAATTGATTCCTTCCCTAATGTCTAATGGAGTGAGTTATAAAAACACCGAGGACTATACTAAAGTAGATGCATCAGGTACTTCTGCATTAGATGGTATTTGGCATCAAACAAAAACACTTGTGGTTAAAGGGAAAGATACGAGCGAGCAAACGTACAATGAATATAAAGTGTATCATGCTGGTCACTTTATGTGGGCAACAAAATATGTAAGTGATACCGCTACTAAGAAAATGGAAACTATGGTGGGTCATGGCACATTTACTTTAGATAAAGAAGTGTTGACTGAAAATTTAGATTTATCTAATCGTGCTGGCATTAATGGCAAATACGATATTAAGATCAAATTTAATGGTCCCGATGAGTATACGCAAGAAACAATGGATGCGACTAATAAAACAGTTGGATTCAAAACCTATAAGCGTATTAAAAAATAAATAGTATTTTTAATAATAGTAAAGGCCGTCTTTCAAGGACGGCCTTTCTTGTTTACCGCCTCCTTATTATTTTTGACAGTTCATTTTAATTGCTTCAAAGGCATCTTGATAGCCCAAGTCGCCTGCTTTTCTCAAATCTGAACAAGCTTCGCTTGATTTACCTATTTTCATTTTTGATAAACCTCGGTAATAATAGGCTATATCGTATTTTGGATTTAATTCAATTGCTTTATTATAATCTTTAATCGCTTCGGCATAATTTTCTAATACATAATTGGTGTTTGCCCTTAAATTATAGATGATATCATTTTTACTATCTAATTCAATTGCTTTATTTACATCAATAAACACTTCATCATAATTTTCTAAATTATAGTTGGTATGGGCTCTCATAAAATATCCTCTCCCTTTTAAAGGCTCCAATTCTATCAATTTCGAAAAATCCTCCATGGCTTGTTCATACCCTTCTGTCATAAAATTACCTAACCCTCTGTAAAAATAGGGTTCTACAAATTTTGGGTCCATTTCAATGACTTTAGCATAGTTATTATTGGCTTCTTTAAATTGTTTTAAAGCATAGTATACGTTGGCTCTATAATAATAGCTGAATATATAGGCTGGATCAAGCGCAATGGCTTTATCTAAAAATGGAATTGCTTCCTGGTATCTATCTAAATCATATAAAGCGCGTCCATTATAATAGTATACTCCTGGAAGTGTATCATTAATTTTTATTGCTTTATCGTAGTCCTTGATTGCTTCTTTAAAATTTTCAAGGAAATAATTTGCATTCCCCCTAAAATAATAACCATAAAAATAATTTGAATCTATTTGTAGCGTTTTTGTATAATCATCAATGGCATCCTTGTAATTTTCAAGTTGATATTTAGCGGAGCCACGGTAATAGTAGGCTTCTAAGTAATCTGGTTCGATGAGCACTGCTTTTGAATAATCATCAATCGCTTGTTGATATTTTTCAATCATATAGTGGGTACTCCCCCTATAGTAATAACTTTCTTCATTGGTTGAATCTATTGCAATGGACTTGTTTAAATCTGTAATTGCTTCTTGGTATTTATTTAATACATAATTGGTTCTACCTCTAAAGTACAATGCATTGGCATAGTTCGGATCAATAGCAATGGCCTTATTGAAGTCATTGATTGCCTCTTCCTTTTTATCTACATAATATTGGGTACATCCTCTGTAATAATAACTTTCCTTTGCTTTTGGATCTAGCTGAATGGCTTTACTAAAATCAGCCATTGCTTGGTCATGCTTATCTAAAAAATAATAGGCCCTCCCTCTATAATGATAGGTGAAAGCATTACTAGTATCAATTTGCATTGCTTTAGTAAAATCTATAATTGATTCCTGATAATTCTTTAAACTTAATTTAGCCCTTCCTCTATAGAAATAAGAGGCTCCATAGTTTGGCTCTAAAACAATTGCCTTATTGAAATTTTCAATCGCTTCTTTTTCTTGATCAATAAAAAAATTCGATAATCCATTAAAATAATATGCATCGCTATATTTTGGATCTATTTCAACTGTTTTATTATATGCACGAATAGCTTCTTTGTATTTATCTTGTGAGTAAAATACATTGCCCCTGTAATAATAGGCACTAGCATAGGTTGAATCTAGCTTAATTGATTCATTAAATTCAGCCATTGCCTTATCGTAATTTTTTAAACGATATTCAATTCGACCTTTGTAATAATAACTACCAGGGGATTTTGGGTCTAAGGATATTGTATTATTAAAGTCAGGTAAGGCTGCTTTGTAATTTTCTAATAAAAAATGAGCAACACCACGGAAGTAAAAGGCTAGAAAGTCCTTGGGATTGAGTTCAATGGCTTTATTATAATCAAGAACGGCTCCTTTATAGTCTTCTAAATAATATTTTGATTTTGCTCTATAATAATAAGCGATACCATCCTTAGGATTTAATTCAATGGCTTGCGTAAAGTCGGGGATTGCCGATTTGAAGTTTTCTAGGTAATATTTGGCTTTTCCTCTATTATTATAGGCGATGGAGTCGGTGGGGTTTTGTTTAATTACCTTGTCGAAATCAACAATGGCATCCGAAAATGCATTTTGTTGGATTTTTTCAATTCCAGTATTTCTTAACTGTTCGGTAGTTTGGCTAAAACTAAAGTTGGCTAGTGCAATTGCACAAATGGCAAATAGGCATTTTTTCATATTCATAAAATTAATAATAAAAGATCTATTAATTTGTCAAGGAAATTATAAAATAGCGAAGAAATAAAAGAAATAATACTTAGATTTACATTAACAATAATTTAAATATGAAAAAACTACTAGTACTCCCGTTATTGCTTATTTCTTGTTTTTGCCTTGCACAAAATGCAAAAGAAATAATCGGAAAGCCAGTTAAAATTGGCAATATCTATGTTGCAGAAAATGCATTTCCTGACGAAATGAATTGGGTAGATGCAAAAAAGGCTTGTGCTAGTTTAGGGAAAGGGTGGAGATTACCTACCAAAAAAGAATTAGATGTTTTATATATCAATAGGTTTGAAATTGGTGGTTTTATGCGCCAATATTATTGGACTTCCACTGGTAAAAATAACATGGATGCCTGGAAACAGTCTTTTAACAATGGGGTACAAATTACTTCAACATTGAATGATGCTACCTGCTTTGTACGTGCGGTGAAGTCTAATTAATTTTTATACATAATTAATCAATTATTTAATGTCTATTTATTTTATGAAAAAAATCATTTTTACCATCTCTTTACTTCTTTTATTTTTTACCAATTTTGGTTCATTTACATTAATCAATGGGCAGGTGAAAATTGGGGATCAAGTTTGGATGGCATCCAATTTAAATGTTTCTAAGTTTCAAAATGGAGATCCCATATATGAGGCTAAAACCAAAGAGCAGTGGGAAAAAGCAGGCCAAAATAAAAAAGCTGCTTGGTGTTATTATAAAAATAGTGCCGAGAATGGTACTGTTTATGGGAAGTTGTATAATTGGTATGCAGTGAATGATCCAAGAGGATTAGCACCCAAAGGTTGGCATGTTCCTACAAAAAAAGATTGTAATGAATTAGTTGATTTTTTAAGAAATATAGATGACTATGTTTGTACATCCTTAAAAACAAAAACGGGTTGGAAACAATATGAATATGGCGGAAGTGAGGAAGGATCAGATTGTGCCTATTGTAACGGATCGGGACAAAGGTATTCCAGAATAAGCTATAAATATATTATCTGTGTTATTTGTAATGGCACAGGAGGAGATAGAAGATATATTGAAAAAAGAACCATATCTGGAAATGGCAACAATAAGAGTGGTTTTGCAGCAAAACCTGGTAGTAATAGGTATGCGGACGGGGAATTCAATAAATATATAGGACAAGTAGCGGTATGGTGGACTTCAACAGAGATTGATGAAAATGATGCTCGTGATTTTTATGTTGATAATGAAAATAATAGGGCTGGAAGTGACAGTAAATTAGGAAAGGGATATGGATGTTCTATTAGATTAATTAAAGATAAAAGCCCTGAAGTTTTAGAAAAAGAAAGATTACTGGAGGAAGAGAAAAGACAGAAGGAATTGATGGAGCAACAAAGGAAGGAGGAAGAAAGAATCGCCAATGAAAAAAGAATTCAAGAAGAAAAAATCGCAAGAGAAAAAAAGATCAAAGAAGAAGCTAGAATCAATAGAGAGCGACAAGAACAAATTGCTATAAAGCAAAGGGAGGAAGCTGAATTAAGGCTTATACAACAGAAAAAAGAAGAAGAAGAGCGGTTTTTAAAAAATATTGTTACTGTTAGAAGAACCATCGGGAAAAAAGAACTAGGGAATGATTTTAAAGGAACCATTCAGGAAGCTGAGGAATTATTAGAAAAAATTGGCCCTAATTGGAGATTTGTTTTTGAGTATGAAATAGCTAAAATGGTTGACTTGAATGGCATGAAGGGAAACTTTTCCACTGACCGATTTTTAGATTGGGAGGAAAGCAAACCTTATTTAGTGAAAGGCAATGATAGTAAATACAAAGAAGCATATTTAATAACCAATAGTGTAGGATGGCGAAAATTAACTTTTAAAGAAGCCAATCCACAAAAATCATACAATTTATTTTTTATTAAAGTAGCGAACTAGCATATTTATTAAATGACGATTATGAAAAAATTATTATTCCTACCGCTTTTGATGATTACTTTTTTTTGTTTTGCACAAGACGCTGAAAAGACAATTGGCAGTCCAATTAAAATTGGTAATTTTGTAGTTGCTCAAAATGACCTTCCATACTCATTGACCTTTGAAGAGGCTAAAAAAGCCTGTGCCAAATTGGGTAAAGGTTGGAGGTTGCCAACTAAAGTTGAATTAAATACGATGTATTTAAATGAACGAAAAATCACTGCATATGGGGGCGGCTTTGCGGAAACCTATTATTTTAGTTCGACTATTTACCCTGGCTTATATGCGTGGAGACAGGATTTCACTAATGGTCATCAGGGTGGCTACAGCAGCTACGAACAATACGGCAACAATGTTCGTGCAATCAATTCATTACCATCAGTTGTTGCTACTTCTGTAAAAGGGGACATATCAATAAATATAGGTTCCGTTATTGGTAAGACTATAAGTATAGAAAAACTTGTTGTAGCTCAAAATGATTTTCCAAATTTGATGACATGGACAGAAGCAAAAGCTGCTTGTAAAAAACTAGGTAAAGGTTGGAGATTACCAACCTTTGAAGAATTGGAGACATTATATAAGTATCGAGATAAAGTACCAAATTGGATTGACGATTACTATTGGAGCTCTTCAGAAGGCGGTGAAGGCTTTCGAAGTGGTTGGTTAAAAAATTTTGGCAGTGGTAGTTATGGATTGACAGATAAGAAAGAATATTCTATAGTTCGAGCTGTCAAGACATTATAACTAATTTATAAAGTCCTTGAAGCGGAAAAGATAAATTAAACTAGAAAAAAAGAATAATCTACGTAAAAGTTAGCCTTTTTCATTGTTATCCTTGTTTAATATTGTTGAATTTGGAGTATATTTTTTTTTAATTTAATCATTCCTAAAATGCATTTTTTATCATGTCAAATAAAATAAACACAGGTGAAGCGTATGACTTTAAAAATCAATTTGGGCAAAATGTTTCAAATATTATTCTTAGAATTGAATGGATTTCTAATGAAAATAACATGTATGCGCCAATTGATATTAGTTGTATATTATTAAATGGCTGGGGGCATTGTGTAGAAACAATAAATTATGAAAATTTATCTAATAGTAATAAGAGTGTAGTGCATAATGGTGATGATCTCAACCGGGATTCAGATATTGATTATGAAGAAATTAAAATTAATTTTAAAGACATTGATTTATACATAGAAGGTTTTGTGTTCACTGTATTTGCTAATCCAGGTTTAAATGAAAATCGAAAGATGGATAAAAAGGATGAAACCATTTTATTAGATAATTGCATCGCGAAACTCATTAATGCAGATAATGGAAATGAAATTTGCAAATATGAAATAAAAAAAATTGATATATCGGACGGAACCATTTTAATGTGCGCCATTTTAAAAACTGAACAAGGCTGGATTTTTAAAGCGCTAGGTAGTGGGATAGGATCTTATGTAAGTGATGATGTAAATGAAGAAATTGAAGAAATGAAACTAGGCAGCTTACGTAGCAAAGGTCTCTTTAACAGTTATATCCAAACCCTTAAAGACATGGAACCTAAATACAAACTTATACAAGTTGCTATATGGCTTTTTTTTGCGGTGATAATTGTTTTTGGTGTATTCTTATATACGAAAATTTATAAATTTTAATTTTAAATAGTTGAAATATAGTTGAATCTTATTTGTTGTATATAAAAAAATATTATATTACAAGTAAACAAATCAACAATGAATAGGCCTTATAAAATAAATCTAATTTTATTAACTACTCAATTCCTAATCTGACAATCCATTACCCAAAGTAAAGCGACTTCAGTTAATAAGTTAGTTGATATTGAAATAGGAATGACCTACGAAAAAGTGATTGAAAAATACTCTAAATTATAATTTATAAAAGATGAAATTTCATTACGAACAAGACGGAAATAGAAAAGGACCTGTTGATCGAGCAGATATCCAAAAATTAATTGATGATAAAGTTTTAAATAGAGATTCTAAAATATGGTGCCCTGATTTTTTAGATTGGAAATTAATTCGCGAAACTGACTTTAATACTAGTGAATTAGCACCACCGCCTTTACCCGGCAGTTCAATTAACAATACATATATTTGGTTTTTAGCATTTGCTCCAATAATTGGTTTGATTTTAGAGTATATTATTTCATACGCTTCTGCTTCAAATGATTTAGAAGCAGAAAAATATATAGCAACTCATAAATACTTTGCTGCAACGATATGGACGAATATAATTTTTTCTTGGCTTGATGTAAAACAATTAAAAAAAGCTGGGCACGATACATCTAAATTTAAATCCTGGTTATTATTAGTACCTGTATATCTTTATCTTAGATGTGATAAAACAAAAATAAACATTGCTCCTTTTGTTATTTGGATAGTGCTATTTATATTGACGCTTTTTTAGTGTACTTTTAATTAACCAATTATGAAAAAATTATTACTACTCCCTTTGTTGATGATTACTTGTATTTGCTTTGCACAAAATGCACAAGCGATTATTGGCAAGCCCTATAGGATTGGCAATCTTGAAATTACACAATTTGATTTTGCAAAATTTATGTATAATAATCAAGCAATAAATGCTTGTAGAGGGTTGGGGGGTGGATGGAGATTGCCTACCAAAAGTGAAATGAATATTCTATACAGGAATAAGTCAAAGATTAAAATTGGCGGCTTTTCTAATGATTTCTACTGGGGTGATAATGAGGATAAGGATTATCCATCAATGAGTCAAAATTTTAGTAATGGTGAGCAGCAAGTAGTGTATGAAGATGATAGAATGAGAGTGCGTGCTGTCCGAACTATTAAATATTTAAAATAAGCCGTAGTTTTATATTAAATTAATTATAACTATGAAAAAGTTACTACTACTCCCTTTGTTAATGATTACTTGTTTTTGTCTTGCACAAGATGCAAAAGAAATAATTGGGAAGCCCGTTAAAGTTGGGAATCTATTAGTAGCAGAAAATGATATTACGTATGTAAAATATTGGGAAGATGGTGTCGAAGCCTGTCGTGATTTAGGAAAAGGTTGGAGACTTCCAACGAATACTGAGTTAAGAATCTTATACTCAAACAGAAAAAAAATTAAAGGATTTTTAGGTGTTAATTATTGGAGTTCTTCAAAAACAAAAAACGGACATTGGTATTTAGATTTTAATAATGGTAAATTGATGACTATTACTGTCAATGAGGAATTTAGTGATGATATACCGCATGTTCGTGCTGTAAAATCTTTGTAATAACCTGCTCCTTTAAAAGCCTGTAGCGGGATGTTCCCATTTATCAAAGAGGGTTTGATTATCGAGATTACGTATAAACCAGGCAATACAATATTGTGATATTACTTTTAAATGAAAATTTGTTGTTTTCAAAAATAGACTGTAGATTTATATTAAATTAATTACAAATATGAAAAAGTTAATAACCGCCATAATATTCATTGTAGTGACAAGTTGTGGAAGTTCGTTAGAACCCCCAAAGAGTAACATTGACTATAAAAACATCATTGGTAAGCCTGTGGAGCTAACAAAACTTTTTAAGTCAGGTAATTTAGAGGTCGAAAAGTTAGTAGTTGCGGCCGCACTTTCTGAGTTTATAGAAAGTAATTTAGAGGTCGCACAATATGATTTTCCGATCGAGATGATTTGGGATGATGCTCAAAAAGCCTGTGAAGCATTAGGAGATGGTTGGAGATTGCCAACTCAATTTGAACTAAACATTCTATATAAGAACAAGGTTAAAATTGGTGGATTTATAGATGGCTGGTATTGTACTTCTGGGATAATGGACCTTAAAGCACGAGGCGTCTGGGTACATTTACTGAATTTCAACGATGGCAAGTTGGATTTTTATAATAAAAACGAGGTCCAATCTCATGTTCGTGCCGTTAGGTCTTTAAAATAAATCACTTTTGAACACTTGTTTGATTATAAAAAAAGCCTCCCCGTTTGGGAAAGCTTTTTTGTGGCTGTAGGGGGAGGGCTCGAACCTCCAAGGGGCAGTTAGCTATAACACAAAGTTCAGTGGTCGACCCTGGTCGCCTATTGCTAGACGGCTCTATGTTACGTTTATCCCGTGATCCCCGCCTTCGAGACAAGAAGGTATGTATGCCTAAATTTCATCACCCCACAGTATTCAGCGCTTATCATTTGAGGTTTTACAGTGTGTTTTCCCTCAGTTGATATATCAAAACTAAGGTAATGGGGTTTATGTTGCAAATAATTTAAGTAATTATTTGAAAATATAGAAATATATCAATAAGTTAGCTAATTATTTAAAAATAGTTAAAAATGGAAGCAAAATCTATCCCTAAATTAAACATTAACAAAAGCTTAGATAAGCTGGATTTGCAAATTATTCAAGCCATGATGCAGGATGCGGAAGTGTCTTATGCCGATTTGGGTAAGCAGTTTTTTGTATCCGGGGGCACTATTCATGTGCGCATTAAAAAGTTGGAAGAGCTGGGGGTTGTGCAGGGCAAAAGACTAGCGGTTGATTTAAAAGTATTAGGGTATGATATCATTGCCTTTATTGGGATTTATTTAGAGAAGAGCTCCCTATATGATAATGTGGCGCAGGCTTTAAAAGCCATTCCACAAGTAGTCCGAGTAAATTATACCACGGGTAATTATAGCATGTTTGTGGAAATTGTTTGTAAGGACATTCAGCAACTTAGATTTGTATTGCATGATGAACTTCAAAAAATTAAAGGCATTGAAAGAACCGAGACTTTAATTTCCTTGGAAGAAAGTTTTTCTCGAAATGTAAGAATTGTATAAGCAAAGCTTTGTAAATTACATGAACACATTTTATATCTACGAATCTTTTAATTCATATCAATGACACCCTGTAATTATAACGATGCTAGAAGGGGCTTCCTCAAAAAAACGGCTGCTGTGGCGGCTTTATATTTAACACCTTCCTTGGTTGCCAAAACTTTTGCAATGGACGGTTTTGTACCCAAGCCCATTGCCAAAGAAAAATTAAGTGTAACTATTAATGGAAAATTAGTGCAAATGGAAATTGATGCACGTATTACCATTTTAAATTTATTGAGAGAGGAGTTGGCTTATACAGGCACCAAAAAAGGGTGCGAGATGGGACAGTGCGGTGCTTGTACCATTCACATTAATGGGAAGCGCACAAAGTCATGTATGCAATTAGCGGTTGCGTATCAAAATACCAAAATCATTACCATTGAAGGATTGTCTACCACTGAGCAACTTCATCCCATGCAAGCAGCTTTTTTAAAGCACGATGCTTTTCAGTGTGGCTATTGCACTTCGGGACAAATCATGTCGGCTGTTAGCTGTGTTAGAGAAGGGCAAGCTAAATCACGTGATTCCATTAAAGCCTATATGGATACAAACATTTGCAGGTGTGGTGCGTACCAAAATATTGTGGACGCCATTCAAGAAGTTGCTAAAACTGGAATCAAAATTTAAAACCTCCCTTATTGATACACTATGAACACGAATAAAAATAATACTATATTCTGGGAAGACGAAAGAGTAGATGGGGTAGATAAAGTAACGGGCAAAGCAAGGTATACGGCGGAACATAATTTACCTAATTTAGCTTATGCTGTTTTTGTGACCAGTACCATTGCCAAAGGAAGCATCAAAGAAATGGATGTTACTAAGGCATTGGCAATGCCGGGTGTATTGGATATTATTTATTACGCCAACTGTCCAGCGGTACCTGGTTATAATCCCAATGCAGCAGAGCGACCTAAAAATGTAACAGAGTGGAGAGGACATAAAGTGTTGTATGATAATAAAGTGCGTTTTTTTGGTCAACCCATTGCACTCATTGTGGCGGATAGTTTAGAAAATGCCAATGCTGCCATTCGTTTTGTGAAGCCTACTTATGAAAGCGAAGCTTTTGAAACCAATTTTGATAAAGCAAGGTTAGTGCCTGCTAATTTAAAAGCACCTATCCAATATAAAAGAGGAAACGTTAGTTCAGTTACCCCTGCGGCAACGGTTGAAGCAGAATATACCATTCCTATTGAAGTGCATAGTCCCATGGAGTTACAAGCAACAATTGCTTATTGGGAAGCAGAAGATAAATTGCTTTTGTATGACAAAACCCAGGGGCCTAAAAGTACCCAGGGAACAGTGGCTAGAACCTTTGGTTTACCAGAAAAAAATGTGCGTGTCATTGCTGAAAATGTAGGGGGCGCTTTTGGAAGTAGTTTAAGGTCCTGGTCCAATGTACCCGCTGCTTGTATTGCTGCTAAAAAAGTAAATCGTCCAGTGAAGATTGTTTTAACACGACCTCAAATGTTTAGCTTAATTGGCTATCGTCCGCAATCCTGGCAAAAAGTAAATATTACAGCGGATGCGGCAGGCAATTTCTTGTCCATCAATCACGAAGCCATTAGCAATACTTCCCGTTATGAAGATTTTAGAGAAGGCATTGTAGATGTCTCTAAATTTTTATATGCTTGTGAAAATGTGACCACTAAATATAATTTGCTTCCTTTAGATTTAAGCACACCCATTTGGATGCGTGGTCCTGGAGAAGCAACAGGTTGCTTTGCTTTAGAGTCGGCAATTGATGATTTAGCCTACAAACTTAAAATGGATCCCATTGCATTAAGAATTAAAAATTTTACTGCCATTAATCCTGAAAATAAATTGCCTTTTTCTGATAACAATTTAAAAGCTTGCTATGAGTATGGTACCAATAAAATTGGCTGGAAAAATCGTCCATCCGTTCCAGGCAGCTTAAAAGAAAATGGATGGCTCATTGGATATGGAATGGCCGTGGGTGTTTTTGGTGCGGGCAAAGGTTCGGCATCGGTAAGGGCGGTATTGTCCAATGAGGGCAAACTAATTTTAGAATGTGCAGTAAGTGATATGGGACCTGGTACCACTACGGCTATGACAAAAATTGCCGCAGAGACGATGCAAATGCCCATTGCAAAAATAAAATTTAAATTAGGCGATTCTGATTTACCGCCGGGTCCTTCCCAGGGGGGTTCAGGCACCACTTCAACTGTTGGGTCGGCCGTTAATTTGGCTTGTAAAACTTTACAACAAAAATTAATCGCTTTGGCCATTCAGTTCGTACCTGCTATGAGTGGATTTACTGCGGAGGCACTTGAAGTAAAAAATGAAATGGTCCTTCTTAAAACAGATGCTTCTAAAAATATTGATATTGTAGGCTTATTAAAATTAGCCAATCAAGATAAAATTGATTTAACCATTAACTCCACAGGAAAAACACCTGAACAATTAAAGTTTACGAGCAACTCCTTCTCTGCGCATTTTGTTAAGTTGGCGGTGAACGCCAAGGACGGGAAAATAAAAGTGTTAGAGGTAGTGACTACAGGAGATGCGGGGAAAATTATTAGTCCTAAAACTGCAAGAAGTCAAATGCTCGGAGGCGTTGTTGGTGGTATTGGAATGGCATTGTCTGAAAAATTGGAAATTGATCATACCACTGGACAAATTACCAATGCTAGCTTTGCTGGGTATCAGGTACCCTTGCATTCACATATTCCAAATACCGACGCTTGGTTTGTGAATAAGCCCGATTTAAATATGAATGATATTGGCGCAAAAGGGATTGGTGAAATTGCACTCATTGGTTTTGCTGCTGCCATTACCAATGCGGTATATAATGCAACGGGCAAAAGGGTGAATCATTTACCAATCACCCCTGAAAAGTTAGGATTTAAAGTTGCTAAAGCTTAAATAAAAAAGGAAGTAAATAAAAAGGCGCATCATTGATGCTCCTTTTTATTTTATATAAACATTTCTCAATTATAATGCTATCAATATTATAATTTGTAACCATCATCGGCAACTAATTGTGCACATATTCTGCGTCGTGCTTCCTTGGTATTAAATGGCTCTACTTTTGTAAAACGTTTTAAGCCAATATGCATCATTCTTAACTCATCGCCTTCGGCAAATGAATTCAATGCATCTTTTCCTGCTTTGTTAATTGCGTCTGCAGCGTCATAAATATACGTACGAACAATATCCGCTTGCACCGCAGTTGCTGCTTCGCCTTTTTGAGTAGTTAATTTTTCCAATCTTAACAATGCGGACTCTGCATGATAGGTGATGATGGACATGTCCGCAATGTTCATTAATATTTCTTGCTCCTTACTTAAGGTCATCATTAATTTTTGTACTGCTGCACCTGCAACCATTAAAATACATTTCTTAAAATTAGCGATGTACTTTTTTTCTTTTGCAAAAGCCCCTTCGTCCTCTGATCCAAAATCAGGAATACTCATTAATTCTTGTTGTACACTTAAGGCAGGTCCCATTAAATCCAACTTGCCTTTCATGGCACGCTTTAAAACCATATCAACGGTAAGCAATCGGTTTATTTCATTGGTACCCTCATAAATTCTGTTGATACGACTATCACGGTATGCTTTTGAAATTGCATACTCGTCGCTGTATCCATTTCCTCCATGTATTTGTACCCCTTCATCTACCACATAGTCCAACACTTCTGAACCAAATACTTTTAATATCGCACATTCAATTGCATATTCTTCGGCAGCGCCTAATAAACTTTCAGATAAATTTTTTCCTGCAGCAGTAAGCTCGCTTTCCATTTCATCAATATTGCGCGATACGCGGTACAAGGCAGTTTCACCTACCCACATTTTAATAGCCATCTCCGCTAACTTATGACGGATGGCGCCAAATTTTACAATGGGCAATTTAAATTGCTCTCTTGTTTTTGCATATTGTAGCGATGTCGTGATGGCGTTTCTTGCCCCACCCAAAGTAGCAGCACCTAATTTTAAACGTCCAATATTTAACACGTTGAATGCAATTAAATGCCCTTTGCCAATTTCACCTAATACATTTTCAACAGGTACTTTACATTCGTTAAAATACAGTTGCACGGTACTAGAACCTTTAATTCCCATTTTATGTTCCTCTGGTCCTTGTGTAAATCCTTCCATGCCGCGCTCTACTATGAATCCAGTAAATTGTTCGCCATCAATTTTGGCAAAAACGGTATATATATCGGCAAAGCCACCATTGGTGATCCAACATTTTTGTCCATTCAAAATATAATGCTTCCCGTCTGCTGATAAGGTTGCGGTTGTTTTTGCACCTAAAGCATCTGATCCACTATTGGGCTCTGTTAATCCATATGCACCCTTCCATTCACCACTCGCTAATTTGGGTACATATTTTTCACGTTGCGCTTCGGTACCAAAATACAAAATAGGTAAAGTGCCAATACCTGTATGTGCTGCGTTGGCCACAGAAAAGGAATAGCCTCCGCCTAAATATTCCGCAACAATGGTGGCAGTGATAAAGTCTTTGCCTAATCCACCATATTTTTCTGGTACCGTAATTCCTAATAATCCTTGTTCACCTGCTTTTGCTAACAGGGAAGGCATTAAGCCTGGTTCTAGTTTTTCAATACGATCCGCTACTGGCAACACTTCGGCGCTTACAAATTGTTCGCACATATCGCGTACCATAATTTGCTCCTCGTTAAAATCCTCTGGAATGAAAATATCAGCCGCTTTTACTTCCTTGATAATCCATTCTCCTCCGTGAATTGTTGTTCCCATAAAATAGTATTTAAATTTTGTCGAATATTTTTAAGTTGTTCTTATGTTCATTTTTTCTTAGCGCGTTTTATGAAATAGTAGGTGTATTAAGTTAAATCGGGGTGCGTTAAATTATCATACACTCTTTGTAAAACATTTTTCACTATTTCAATCTCTTCTTTACTAATATTTTGCAATGCCTCATTCATTGTTTGATTGGCCAACTCGTACGTCATTTGCTGCAACGGTTTCGCTGCATCGGTTAAGCATACTTTATTTATGCGTCGGTCTGTCGTGCTTGCTACTCGAATTACCAATCCCAATTTTTCTAAATTATCAATGAGTCTGGTGATGCTTGCTTTGTCTCTAAAAGTGCGCACGCCCAATTCTTGTTGGCTTAATCCGTCCTCTTTCCATAAATGATATAAAACCGACCACTGCTCAATGGTTATTTCCAACCCTGCGGTACGGTAGTTTTTTTGGAGTCGACGGGCAACCGCAGTCGTAGCCATGCCATTGATGACACTGTACAGTTCCCCTCGTTTAAATTGGTTGTTTGACATATAGTTAGTTATGCAACTAATTCAAAAGTACGCCGATTTTGACGATTTCAACAAATTTTTGGCCCCGAAAGGCAGTAACTTTGCCAAATGGATGCAATTTTTGTTTGGACAGTTGCGGGTTTAACGGCCTTATATGCCTTATTATTATTGGCATACCGCTACTGGTATACAAAATTGACCTCATTTGCACCTACCACGCCCAATCATTATAAGCATTTTTCAGTGGTGATTCCAGCCAGAAACGAGGCCGACCATATACAACATTGTATCGATTCCATTTTAGCGCAGTCTTATCCTGCTTCTCATTTTGAGATTATTGTAATAGATGATTTTTCGGAGGACAACACGGCCCAAATTGTGACATCTATTCAGCTTACCCACTCCAATGTGCAATTATTAAGCCTTGCCGATTACTACCAACCTGATGAGATGAATTCGTTTAAAAAGAAGGCTATTGAAAAAGCAGTGAGCATGGCGAAGGGAGATTGGATTGTTACGACCGATGCTGATTGTGTTGTGCCCAAACATTGGCTTAGTTTATACAATGCATACATACAAAATAACAATCCAGTTTTTGTTGCAGCACCGGTGATGTTTATCAAAGAACAGGGACTATTAAATCAGTTTCAAGTATTGGACTTTTTAGCATTGCAAGGGATTACGGCTGCTGCAGTAGGCGCTGGCAAACACTCTATGAGCAATGGAGCCAATTTGGCTTTTGAAAAATCGGCCTTTATTGCAGTAGGGGGCTATCAGGGAGTAGATCAAATTGCGAGTGGAGATGATATGTTTTTAATGCATAAAATGAAAGTAACCCTGTCTAATCGGATTGGCTATTTATTTCATCCTGGAGCTATTGTATGGACCAAGGCCATGGATAGCTGGAATGGATTTTTGATGCAAAGAATTAGGTGGTCTAGTAAAGCTCGATATTATGACGATCATTCCATTTTTTGGGTGTTGGTTTTAGTGTACTTATATAACTTATCCTTGTTGGTTTTATTGTTTACGGGTCCTTTTTATTGGGCATTGGTATCGATTTTATCAAAGGTTTGTTTCGAGCTTTTGTTTTTAGTGCCTGTCGCTCAATTTTTTAAACTGCCCAGTGAATTACGGTATTTCCCTTTATACCAACCGCTCCACATTTTGTATACCTTGGTGGCTGGATGTTTCGGTCAAATTAAAACTTACACTTGGAAGGGTCGCCGGGTTAAATAAGCACTAAATAATTGCTTGTTGAACCTTGTATTTACGTAATTTTGTACCCTAAATGAATGAGTGTATGTCTACAGAAACTTTAGCACAAGCAGCCCCTTTAACCGCAAAGGATTTTGCATCTGACCAAGAAGTACGTTGGTGCCCTGGCTGTGGTGACTATTCTATTTTAGCGCAAGTGCAAAAAGTAATGCCAACTATTGGTGTTCCTAAAGAAAATATTGTCATTATTAGTGGCATTGGTTGTAGTAGTCGTTTTCCTTATTACATGAACACATATGGAATGCACTCTATCCATGGTCGCGCAACAGCCATTGCGAGTGGGTTAAAAGCATCACGTCCTGAACTAAGTGTGTGGATTGTTGCAGGCGATGGTGATTCAATGAGTATTGGTGGTAACCATACCATTCACATGTTAAGAAGAAATTTTAATGTAAATTTCTTAGTGTTCAATAACCAAATTTATGGTTTAACAAAAGGGCAATATTCGCCAACTTCTGAGTTGAATAAAATTACGAAGAGTACTCCGATGGGAAGTATCGATCATCCATTTAATCCTGCTGCTTTGGCATTAGGTGCAGACGCCACATTTGTGGGTCGTACCATGGATCGTGATCCTAAGCATATGCAATATATGATTACAAGAGCAGAGCAACATAAGGGAACAAGTTTTCTAGAAATTTATCAAAACTGCAACATCTTTAATGATGGTGCTTTTGAAATATTTACGGAGAAAGGAACGAAGCCTTTACATACTTTATTTCTTGAGCAAGGGAAGCCACTGACTTTTGGTGCAAATGGTGAACTTGGATTACGCTTTGATGGCATGCGTCCTGAAGTGGTAACCATTGGCGAAAAATATAGCGCAGATGATTTATGGATTCATGACGAGAAAGATTTTTACAAAGCACAAATATTAACGCGTTTATTTGACAACCCATCTGAGCCAGGCGCGGTATTCCCACGTCCCTTTGGTGTATTCTTTACTGTAGACCGTCCTTGTTATGAGGATATGATGGCATTACAGATGGAAGAATCCTTAGTGAAAGGTTCGGGTGATTTGGATAAATTAATTCGCGGTCGAGAGACTTGGGAAATTAAATAGCCGCTTTATTTAGCTACATTTTATAGATCAATATAATTTCTTTTAAGGGCCGTCATTACCATGGCGGTCCTTTGTTTTACCTGTAACTTTTTAAATACACGATCGCGATAGCCGTAAATAGTGGCTAAGCTTTTTTTGAGCTCCATCGCAATCTCTTCATAGGTATTGTCTTTAGCACAGGCCTGAATAAAGGCAATTTCATTTTGTGTAAGCGGACTTTGGTTATAATGCAATTCACGTATTTGAATTTCACCAAGCTTATTATTGGTTATTAATTTTAACCAATCAGCAGATAAATTATATTTTGTTCGACTTCGAACTGTTTGCTTTAAATCAATAAGGGGCTCATCGGTAAAAAAAAATCCATTGAGTCCATTTTTTAAAAGAAAACAAATTCCTTTCACAAACTTTGCATCCGATTTTAAAAAAATACAACTATGCTTGGAATTGATTTTTATTTTTTTTATTAATTTAACCAATTGAGTATAAGGAAAACAATCGGCAATGATACAAAGGTCGGGTGGATGTTGTTGCGTTCCTAAAAATTGAATAAACGCCTCAGTGTCTCCACTACTGTATATGACTTTACAATCCGATTGTTTTTCAACGGCTAGCTGAAACGTAGTACGCGTTAATATTTTTTCCTCTAAATACGTAATGCTAAACATAGGCTTTGTTTTATACAAATAAAACCTAATCAATTGGTAATAAAAATGGGTACTTTTGCACTATATCCTATATGCTAATTCGTATTCATCCAGACAATCCACAAGCTAGACAACTTTCAATGGTAAAAGATTGTTTAGAAAACGGCGGTATTATTGCTTATCCCACTGATACTATCTATGGGTTGGGTTGTGATATTTTTCATCCAGAAGCAATTGAGAAAATTTGCGCCATTAAAAAAGTAAATCCAGAAAAAGCAAATTTAAGTTTCATATGCTCAGACCTAAGCGATTTGAGTTTATATGCTAAATCAATTGACAATTCTTTGTTTCGCATTTTGAAAAAAGCTTTGCCTGGACCTTTTACTTTTATTTTACCTGCTAGTAAGCAAGTACCTAAAATGTTGCAATCCAAAAAGAAAACAATTGGATTGCGTATTCCCGACAACCATATTGCGCTATCCATTATTACAACTTTAGGGCATCCTATTTTGTCGGCTTCTTTTCCTGGTGAGGCTGTTGAAGATTATACCGATCCTGAAATTATTTACGAACATTGGGGGAATCAAATTGATATGGTAGTAGATGGAGGAATAGGCGGAATGGTTCCTTCCACAGTCGTAGATTGTACTGGTGAAACTTATGAAGTAATTAGACAGGGTTTGGGAGCTTGGGATTACTAGTTATAAAAATGGCTTAATTACTTATTGTATCAGCATTTTATTTTAGCGTCATTACCAATCCATCCTTGGCTAAAATATCAATAGCTATAATATACATAGCTGTGGTGGTAAAATTTTAAAACTTTTACGGTGTTCAAAACAGAGTCCATGCTTTTCAATAGCAGCTCTATGCATTGCCGTGCCGTATCCTTTATTTTTATCCCAACCATATTTCGGGTATTGCAAATGTGCAGCTTCCATGTAGGCATCCCTTGCTGTTTTGGCTAGAATACTCGCTGCTGCAATATGGGCGTATTTGCCATCTCCTTTTACAATGGTTTGATGCGGTATTTTTTTATAAGGATAAAATCGATTTCCATCAATGGCTATAAATTTTGGCCGCTTTTTTAACTGATTCAAGGCCAAATGCATACATTTTATAGAGGCCTTTAAAATATTGGAAGCGTCTATTTCAGCAGCCGTTTGTGAAGCAATCGCCCAGGCAATCGCATTTTCCTTAATGATGGGCTCCAGTTCCTGCCTTTGTTTTTCAGTGAGTTTCTTACTATCGTTTAACAATGGATGGTAAAAATTGGCAGGAAGTATCACAGCTGCTGCAAACACCGGACCTGCATAACATCCACGGCCCGCTTCATCGCAGCCGGCTTCTATTTCTTTATCTTGATAAGCGTTTAATAGCACTTTGTAAATTTCTCATTTCTTTTTCACAAACCAAAATCATTCTCTCTTTTCCACTATTGTATTGGCTACCCAATGGGTTTACTTAGTACCTTTGTGCTCTATTCAATTGTATTGATAATGAGTATAGCGTTTAATGATCAAAAGTCCAAAGCAGTGGCCAATTGGCTTTTACTTGGAGTGGGAATGACCGTGATTCAAATTGCCCTAGGGGGTATTACGCGTTTAACAGGCAGCGGCCTTTCCATTACCGAATGGGATATTGTCACGGGTACCTTGCCTCCCATGAGTGAGGCACAGTGGCAGGAATTATTTACAAAATATAAAACGACCCCCCAGTTTCAGCTATTGAACTTTGATTTTACTTTAACTAATTTCAAATTCATCTTTTTTTGGGAATGGTTTCACCGTTTATGGGCAAGAACAATCGGAATGGTGTTTGCCATTGGGTTTTTTTATTTTATTATAAAAAAATACTTTAAACCTTCCATGATTAAACCTTTAGTGGTGTTGTTTTTATTAGGTGCGTTGCAAGGGGCCATTGGTTGGATTATGGTAGCGAGTGGACTCGAAGGGGATGCTGTCTATGTTAAACCTACGCGCTTAGCACTTCATTTTATTTTTGCATTGGGTTTATTGTCCTATACCTATTGGTTTGCTTTGTCTTTAAAAGCCAATGCGATTAATACCTCCTCGGTAAGTATCGAAGCACAAAACAAGCTTGTGCGCATTCGTCAATGGGCTTGGGTGATTATGGTTATTTTATTTTTTCAATTAATTTATGGCGCTTTAATGGCTGGGCATAAAGCAGCCAATGTGGCGAGCACTTGGCCTAGAATAAATGGACAATGGATACCTGCAGGACTTACAAGTAAGGACGGTTTATTTTTGAATGCAGTGAACAATACTATTTGGATTCATTTTGTACATAGAGGTCTTGCTTATATTTTATTGGCCTTGATTGTTTATTGGACTTTGCAAATGAAAAAATTAAGAGCAAACTCATTTTGGACTAAAGTAAAAATGTTGCCCATTGTATTGGTGGGCATTCAGGTGTTATTAGGTGTGTTGACGGTCCTTTCCAGTGTTCATATTGTTCCTGGTGTTTGGTCGGGTTTTGAATGGTTTGCACAAATACATCAATTGGTGGGTATGTTATTATTATTGAGTGTGGTGAATATTATTTATGCTACCAAAGAAATTAAATAGTGCATCAACTTTATTTCAAGCATAACATGATTAAGTAATTGTTGATTGAATTAAAAGATAAAAAGAATACCATGAATAGAGATATATCCAGCATTAGAAGAGACTACCAATTGGCTTCCCTGGACGAAGCTTCAACATCAGCCAATCCAATGGATCAATTTGGTCATTGGTGGGAGGAAGCGATACAAAGCAATATTGACGAAGTGAACGCCTTTACCTTATCTACTATTGCGTTGAATGGTGCGCCTGCAGCTCGTGTGGTTTTATTAAAAGGATTTACCCCAGCGGGTTTTGTTTTTTTCACTAACTATGATAGCAATAAAGGAAAAGAAATTGCAGCACATCCCATTGTGGCTATGAATTTTTTCTGGAAAGAATTAGAGCGTCAGGTGCGCATTAGCGGAACAATAAAAAAAATAAGTACCGAGGAGAGCGAACAATATTTTCATTCCCGTCCTTTAGGTAGTCAAGTGGGCGCTTGGACTTCACCGCAAAGTCAGGTAATTCCCAATAGAGCCTATTTAGAGGAATTGATGCAGGCCAATCTAGAAAAGTACAAAGAGGGCAATGTTCCCTTGCCTCCACATTGGGGCGGATACATTGTGCATCCTACTAGTATTGAGTTTTGGCAGGGTAGGAGCTCTCGCTTACACGACCGATTACAGTATACATTGAATGAGCATCATAGTTGGACTAAACTGCGCTTGGCGCCTTAGCATAGCATTATTTATAATTTTTTTGTTGAAATATAAATAATAAATAATTTCCACTCTTATGATTTAAAAAAAAGAGTCTCCTTGTTGAGACTCTTTTTTAATAGGTTATATTTTTGAACTAAACTTATCCCTTACGTGCAATTACTTTCTTTGCAGCTTCTACAATGTTCACTGCATCTAATCCGTACTTCGTTAACAATTGATTCGGTGTTCCGCTTTCTCCAAAAGTATCTTTGGTTCCCACATACTCCTGTGGTACTGGACAATTTTTTGCAGCAACTTGTGCAACTACATCTCCCATACCTCCAATAATATTATGTTCTTCGGCGGTAACTACACAGCCTGTTTTTTGTAAGCTCTTTATAATAGCAGCTTCATCCAACGGCTTAATCGTATGTAAGTTGATTACTTCTACACTAATTCCTTCTGCTTCTAATTGCTTGCCTGCCTCAATCGCTTTCCACACTAAGTGACCACATGCAATAATCGTTACATCGGTTCCTTCGGCTAATATTTGTGCTTTACCAATTACAAAGTCGGATCCGTCTTCTTTTGTAAAGTTGGGCCATTTTGGACGACCAAAACGTAAGTACACGGGTCCATGGTAACTAGCAATTGCTTTGGTTGCCGCTTTTGTTTGGTTATAATCACAAGGCACAATTACGGTCATGCCTGGTAACATTTTCATAAGTCCAATGTCCTCTAATATTTGATGTGTTGCACCGTCTTCTCCCAATGTTAATCCTGCATGAGATGCACAGATTTTTACATTCTTGTCAGAGTAGGCAACCGATTGTCTAATTTGATCATACACACGACCCGTACTAAATCCTGCAAAGGTGGTTGTATAAGGAATTTTACCGCCAATGGTTAAGCCAGCAGCAATGCCAATCATATTGGCTTCTGCAATACCCACTTCAATAAAACGATCCGGCATTTCTTTCATCAATGGACCTAACTTAAATGACCCTGCTAAGTCTGCCGTTAAAACGACAACGTCTTTATTTTCTCTAGCAATTTCTAAAATACCATCCCCAAATCCAGCCCTGGTTTCTTTTTCGTTTTGTGCTACAATGTCTTTTACGTTCATAAGATATAGGTTGTGCGTTAATCGCTTTGAAAAAATTTAAATTACTTTTTACAGTTTAATTTAGTTTTCGAATGTGGAATAGAAATAGGGTGTCTTTGCTTCAAACTCGGCACTGCAAGTATCTACCATTTTATATACCCTGGTAATTCCCAATGCTTTTCGCTTTTCATATACTGCATCGTCATTGGTATTGCCATGCAATAGTTTTGCAATTTGCATATCGCTAAAGCCATGCTTCTTTGCTTCTTTTAAAGTTTCAGTGGGTAAACTTTCTAAGGTGTGCTTCAATAATTCTTTTTCAATATCACAGATGATTCTGATTTGATATAAGAACCAATTATCAATACCTGTTGCAGCCGCAATGGAACGCACCGTTGAGCCCTGCATTAATGCATCTTTAATTCGGAAGATACGATCCCATTTTGGTGTCTTGATGTATTCCATCAACTCTTCGTTCTTCATTAAACTCTTTCCGTAATAGCCCAAACCAATGGCTTCATTCTCTAAACTTTGACAAGCTTTTTGAATGGCCTCGGTAAAGCTGCGGCCAATAGCCATTACTTCACCCACACTTTTCATTTGTAGTCCTAAGGTATCGTTGGCCCCTTTAAATTTATCAAAGTTCCAACGTGGTACTTTTACAATTACATAATCTAATGCAGGCTCAAAATATGCTGAAGTGGTTTGGGTAATTTGATTTTTTAATTCATCTAAATGGTATCCAATTGCCAACTTCGCCGCAATTTTTGCAATTGGGTAGCCTGTTGCTTTAGAAGCTAAAGCAGAGGAACGAGATACACGTGGATTAATTTCCACTGCAATTAATTCTTCGGTGGCTGGGTTTAATGCAAACTGTACATTACATCCTCCAGAAAAATTTCCTAAACTACGCATCATGAGCATTGCTTTGTTGCGCATTTCTTGGAAAGCGGTATCGCTCAATGTCATTGCTGGTGCTACCGTAATGGAATCACCAGTATGCACACCCATTGGATCCAAGTTTTCAACGGTACATATAATTACAACGTTGTCTGCTTGGTCTCTTAATAATTCTAATTCATATTCTTTCCATCCCAATACTGCTTTCTCTACCAACACTTCATGCATCGGAGAAGCTTTCAATCCTTTTTCTAATGCAGCATCTAATTCACTTGCATCATGTACAAATCCTCCCCCTGTTCCGCCTAAAGTAAATGATGGACGAATCACCAATGGAAATCCTATTCTTTGTGCAATTTCTTTTCCTTCTAAAAAACTATTTGCTACCTGACTTGGTGCCACTGCCATTCCAATTTGCACCATCAACTGCCTAAACTTTTCTCTGTCTTCTGCGGTATTAATTGCAGCCACGTCCACGCCAATCATTCTACAATTATATTGTTCCCATATTCCTAGTTCATCGGCTTCCTTACAAAGGTTCAATGCAGTTTGTCCGCCCATGGTGGGAAGTACTGCATCAATTTGATTCTCTTGTAAAATTTGTTCGATACTATCAATGGTCAATGGCAATAAATACACTTTATCAGCCATCATCGGATCCGTCATAATCGTCGCCGGATTACTATTAATTAAAATTACTTTAATTCCTTCCTCTCTTAAGGAACGGGCTGCTTGTGAACCAGAATAATCAAATTCGCAGGCTTGTCCAATTATGATGGGTCCAGAACCTACAATTAATACGGAT
>CANKWR010000017.1 GCA_947487525.1 Bacteroidota bacterium | reverse complement strand
TTTGCTGCATTTGAAGTAATAGATGATGTATTGCTAGAAGCATTTGCAGTTATTCTAGCATCTAATGCTGTAATGCTAATAGTATTTGAAGTGACTCTAGTATCCAGTGTCGAAATTTCATTTGTGTTTAATGTGATACTCGCTGTATTGGATCCAACTCTTGTATCAAGCGCCGACTCAGCTCCAATAGCTCTTGCTATTTCTGCTGTGATACTAGTTGCGTTTAAATTAATCCTATTTGACAATGCAAGTGTATCTCTTCCTATTCTCGAACTTAACATACTAGATGTATCCGAAATGTTCAATTTTATATCAATCCTATTCGATAAAGTCATTGTATCTTGAAAACTAAAAATAGTATTTGCAAGAAAAGGTTGAATCAAATTAGGAAATTGACTAGCCTCAATTTTATCATTTAACTTTAATCTGATAGCAGCTGCAGTATCAATAATCGCCTGCTTATTATTGGTCAATAAAATAGAATCTCTACTAATACGATTAGAAAGACCAATTGTATCTCTTGCGAATCTATTTGATAGCATTGCTAAAGTATCGGAGATATTCAATTTTGCATCAATCCTATTTGACAAGGCGAGCGTATCTCTTCCTATTCTTGAACTTAGCATTCCAGCAGTATCGGAGATATTCAATTTTGCATCAATCCTATTCGACAATGAAACCGTATCCCGACCTATCCTATTACTCATCATCGCTGCTGTATCCGATAAATTTAACTTAGCACTTGCAACTGCATTCGTATTACTCGCAAGTAAATTAATTCTCGTGCTCAAACTTGCCGTATCTCTCCCAATTCGATTACTCAACATGACTGCCGTATCCGATATATTCAATTTATTACTCGAAGCAGCATTAGTTATGTTTGATAAGATATCAATCCTTGCACTCAAATTAGCCGTATCTCTTGCAAAACGATTGCTTAACATGGATGCAGTATCGGTTATGTTTAATTTTTGATCAATCCGATTCGAAAGGTTCATCGTATCTTGAAAAGTAAAAATTGTATTAGCAAGAAAAGGTTGAATTAAATTGGGAAATTGGCTAATATCAAGTTTAGTATTCAAAAAGGCTCTTAGAGAGGTAGACGAATCTATTATGGCTTTTTTATTTATTTCAGTTTGAATTGAATCCCTGCCAATTCTATTTGACAAAGAGACCGTGTCACGACCAATCCTGAAATTTATTAATTCTTCTGTAGCCAAGGTACCACTAGTAGGAAATATAATATTACTTGCAGCTGTTGTTGTAATGGTTAAATCCCCAACACCTCTTGTTATAATATTATTTCCAAGTGTAATGGTTTTACCATTATTATTTACGCCCGTTCCACCTTTTGACCCTGGTAAGATGGAAGTGATGGTAAAAGAAGAATCTGCAATTTTTGAATTTTGTGCATTAAAAGCATAAGGAACTGACCAAAACTGCGAAGTGCCTAAATCAACGTATTCTTTTTCAGGAGTCCAGTTTGGATCCGGCATTGTTGGCGCAATGGCGACTGTTAAGTTTAAAAAATGTAGAGCACTAGCCCAATCAATCGCTAATAAATTAGCAGCCCCAGAAATTCTATTTCCACTTCCAATAATGATGGTAAAAATACCTTCAGGAGTTGATGTTACTTGAAAACTTTCAGCATATACTGAGGTTCCAGTTGGCGCGCCTTTTAAAATAGTCACTTTAGCATATACTGTTCTGCTAATAGCTGCATTCCCATTGGCATCTCTAGCAACTGCCTGAAATAGCATACCATTAGGGACTGCTTGCGCTTGTCCATGCGCTTTTTGAAAAATGTTATTTAAAATAAGAAATAACAAAAATATTTTGAATAAAAATTTCAAGATTTAACCTTTTTTAATTTTTTCATTTACGTATTCGACAAACCTGTCATTGTTTTCATACCCACAGAGTTTAACAATAGACTCGATTGTTAAATTTGCATTTAAAGGACTCTCTAATTCTTGTAGAAAATGCTTGTACCTATTTTCGTTAATAAGCATCTGAAATGTTACATTATAATAGTTGTTGGAAATTTCAGCTAGCTGCTGGTCACCAATGTTCAATAAAATGGCGAAATCTTCAATAGAAGCATCTTTATGTAAATAATATTTAAGATCAAAAAAATGATGATCAAAGACCATTTTGTGCGTCGCATCACATATACGATGCTTAGAAGTAAAATCCTGTAAAAAATTAAAAAATGACATGATCCTGGTATTTGGATCGTAAAAATTGAAATAAACAAGTAGGTAAAAAAATTAGTTACGTAACAGTTAACAATGTCATTGTTAGCCCATAAAAAACAAGTGTATCATTTAAAATTACACTGATAATCAATTACTTAATCGTTTAAAATATCAATCAAGTCGGATGGATTACCTCCATGGTATTTCTTAAATGGCTTATAAAAACTCTGCCTTGAGGTGAAACCAGATTCTAGTGCCAAGGCTTCAACCGTATAATTTTTAAATTCGTTTAGTTTTATAATTTCCACAAAGAAATCTACCCTGGCCTTATTAATCAACTCATCAAAACTCATCGAGTAAGTAAAATAAATGTAATTAAACATCATATCCTTATTCACCCCCATTATATTAGAAAATTCAGCAATATTTGCTGATTTATTCTTGAAATAGAAATTGGTGTAAAAGTGAAAATTAAAATCTATCTCTTTAATATCCGTGCTGTAATCATTTTTATTAAACAAAAAGCCAAACGAAATTTTAGACCCATTTTTATTGATGAAATTAGGTCTATACAAGACAATTAAAAGTAAAGTCAAGCCTAATAATAGTCGGATATAGGTATTCAACTCAGTAGGGAATTTAAAAATAAATGAAAGTGCAATAAAAAGTATTTGCGTAAAAATCACCATAAAAAAACAGAAAGTCCAGCCTTGAATTTTTTTAAAATAAATATTCTTGAATGAAAATTTAAATAAAATGTTATATATGTAATAAAGACAAAATAGATTAAAAAAAATAAAATCAACGTGAATGAATAATTCAAGATAGAAAGGCAGGTTGACACTATTCGCATTTTGAGACGCTGTACTGTTAATGCTATTAAAATTCGGGAATACAGTTTCATATCCCACTATTTGTACATAAATGATCAAATAAATGTAAATCGCATAAGCACTTATCAAATAAATATTTGCAATCTTTTTATGTTGAATAAAATATAAATTCGTAAATATTTGAACTATAGAAGTTCCAACAAGCATTGGGCAAATCATTCTAATAAGAATATAGTGATCCGGCACAGCCCTTATAAATAAACTAAAGGAACCAACAAGAAGAGAAAGCACAAATAACAAGAAGAATATTTTAAGACTAATGGGAGATTTAAATCGAATGAGGACATCGAATAAAACGATGATGGAAAAAAGAAATAAAAAGAAGTAGTAACATTGAATTAGAGAGTAAGAAGCGAAATTCATAGAATTACATTAAACTAAGTTATAATATATAATGACCTACAATTGATCATTAAGGCACTGAAAATATAGTAAATTAACTTAGGGTGGCTTGATATACCCAAAATCTTATTGTAATTAATTATATAACACTATAAAATAATATAATATATATATAATAAAGTTTACACGTATGGGTGTTTAAATGAAGAATATAAGCAGATTTCGACTCAATTTTATGTCAATTTTGACTCCACTACAACCCCTCAAACGCCTCAATCATGAACTGGGCCGTTTCTCCAAACTCTTTCCCTTTATTCATTTTGTCAATGGCGGCTCTTTCATAAGCAAGTTCTTCGTTTTGCACGGTCAATATCCCAAAAATAATAGGGGTAGTATGTAATGCGGAAAGTTGACTAATGCCATTGGTCACATATTGACAAACATATTCGTAATGATCGGTGTCGCCTTTAATGATTGCCCCAATCACAATAATGGACTTATACTTTCCAGTGCTAATTAATTTATTCGCATACACTACTGTTTCAACGGCACCAGGGCATTCAAAACTAGCAAAAGGGATGTTTTGCTCGGTTAAATAGTCTGTGCAGCCTGCTTCAAGTAAATCAGTGATATGGCTATTGAATTGTGCTTTAATTATGGCAATCATGGGGAAGAATTTTTAATTAAACTTAATAGTATGTTTTCCGATTTCAACCTTATCATTTAAATATTGTTGATTCTGACTAGTGGAAGTTATTCCTACCTGTAAAACATTGAAAGTAAATCCTGCTTTTGTTAAAGCATTTACTTTATCCGGATTATTGCTCATGAAATAAAAGTCATTGATATGCAATGCTTTTAACATCCAAACGGCGTCAATATATTTTCGTTGATCTGCTGGAAGGCCCAATTTTTCATTGGCTTCATAGGTGTTTAATCCTTGTTCCTGTAATGCATAGGCTGCAATTTTATTGCCAATGCCAATGCCTCTTCCTTCTTGGCCTTTTAAATAAACAATATAACCATGCCCATTCTCTGCAATGAGTGATAAAGCACTGTGTAATTGTTGCTGGCAATCGCACCTTAAGCTACCAAAAATATCTCCTGTCAAACACTCACTATGTATTCTAACAATTGGTTTATTAGCTGTGTTTTTCATGGATATTAAAACATGCTCCTCCTTGGTTAAAATATTTTCAAAAATTTCAATTTCAAAATTTCCAAAAGCGGTCGGCAACTGAGACTTTGAAACAAAAAGTAAATGATTTTCAGTTGCATTTCTGTAATCCACTATTTGCTGGATGGTGATTACTTTTAAATCCAGTCTTTTTGCAAATTCAAACAGTCCCTCCCGACGCATCATATCCCCTTTTTCATCCATTACTTCACAAATAATGGCAGCAGGCTCATGCCCTGTTAACTTACATAAGTCAACCGCAGCTTCGGTATGTCCCTGTCTTACTAAAACGCCATTTGTTTTTGCTACCACCGGAAACAAATGCCCTGGTTTAATAAAATCAGCTGGTTTACTATCTGGATGCGCAATATGTGCAGCAGTGATCGCCCTTTCTTTGGCAGAAATACCCGTGGTAATACCCAATGCTGGGCTCGCGTCTATAGAGTCATAAAAGGCAGTATGAAAAGGATCTAAATGATTGGAAGCTACTGGCGCTAAATTTAATTTTTTGGCAATTTTCGGATCTATCGCAATACAAACCAATCCCCTGGCTTCGGTTGCACACAAATTTAACTTTTCCTGTGTTGCAGCGTCGGCCGGAAAAATAATATCCCCTTCATTTTCTCGCGACTCATCGTCCACTACTAAAATGGGATGGCCATTTTTAAAAGCCAATAAAGCTTCTTCGATTGTATTAAACATCTTTTACCTCTCTTTTATTTAACAATTGCTCTGTGTACTTGGCCAAAATATCAAATTCAATATTGACTAAATCTTCCACTTGCAATAAGGACATATTTGTTTTTTCAATCGTCACTGGTATAATACAAAGCTCTATTGCATTGTCCACTACTTTATTAATGGTTAAACTAATACCATTAATGGCAACCGACCCTCTATAAACAACATACTTTACAAATTCAGTTGGAATGGCAATGGTAAAAAACCAAGCTTTTTCCCCTGGCAATACATGTATCACTTTTGCAGTGGTGTCCACATGGCCCAACACATAATGACCCCCTAAATAACCATTGGGTTGCATTGGTAATTCAATATTCACTTTTCTACCTACTTCATAATACTTAATGATGGTTTTATCAATGCTTTCAGTTGATACATAAAACGACAACTGGTCGCCATTGATTTTGATGACAGATAAGCAAGCGCCGTCAATGGCAACACTGTCCCCTATTTTTACAATGGGTGCAAACTTTGCAGCCTCAACAACAAGCTCCCATCCCAGTTCATCTGGTACAATTGCGCTTATAGATCCTTCTGATACAATTCCTGTAAACATATGCTTATTTCTAGGTAATTTTGAGACGCAAAGATAATCTAAATGACAAGCGCCGACTACTTACACACCGCCTATTTATTAGCGAAAAAGGCAAATTCTAAGGAGATAAGGCCCAATCCATTTGTTGGGGCCCTTATTGTGGATGCTACGGGTGAAATTATTGGCGAAGGATACCACAAAAAGGCAGGAGAAGCGCACGCCGAGGTAATGGCCATTAATGATGCACACTTAAAAAACAAGGATTTATCCTCCACTACTTTATATGTTACCCTGGAGCCTTGTTCTCATACGGGCAAAACGCCTCCTTGCACAAATTTAATTCTTGAACAGAAAATACCTAAAGTGGTCATTGGATCCATGGATCCGAATCCTTTGGTTTCTGGAGCCAACATTTTAGCGGAAGCAGGGGTTCAGGTTGAACTATGCTTACTCCCTGAAATTGAGGCATTGAATAGCCTTTTTATCATCAATCAAATGAAAAAGAGACCAAAATATATTTTAAAATCAGCAACCACCCTTAATGGAAAAATTGCAGACAGATGGGGAAATAGCAAATGGATTTCCAATGAGCAAAGTAGACATTATGTTCATGATGTATTAAGAAACAATGCCGATGCTATCTTGACCACCGCCCAAACGGTGATGAAAGACAAGGCTACAATGAATATTAGGGCAACAAATGCGGAGGCTAAGGAATTAAATTTAATAATCATTGATAGGGAATTAAAAGTATTGACCCCTGAAAATAAAAATTTGCCCATTTTTTACGATAGAAAAGAATCAAAAATATATTTATTGACCGACCAGGAATATACCAACCCATTGCCCCCAAATGTGGAAATCATAAAAACAAATTTTGATGCAGGCGCAATTGATTTAAGCTCCATAAATGAAAAATTACTTGGCAAAAATATTTGTGAAATCCTAGTAGAAGCGGGTGGCAAGCTCAATGCCTCTTTAATGAAACAGCAATTAATTGATGAGCTTATATTATTTATTTGTCCTAGTTTACTTTTAGACAAGGAAGCTATGAATGTATTTAATGACCCAGCTTTTCAAACCATTGAAGATAAAGTACAACTTCAATTAATAGAGACCAAGCAATTTGACAATGACCTTTTGTTAAAGTATCAACTAATTTAATTACCTAAAATCTTTATTGCTTTAGTTTGCGTAGTATGCGTAGAGAAAAGGCCTAGTGCACCACCAGTGATATTGTTTGGCGGATTGGATGGCACTGTGCCTCCACCAGGTCCTGCACCGCTTTGTTGAGTAAGTGTATAAAAATAGGTGTAAGCCGAAGGACTAATACATTGCATTTCAACTGCTACACTATCATTTAATTTTACGGTGAGGTCCTCATTTCTATTATTTAATGGGCGTTGATTAATTTTACCATTATTCAAATTATCATTGAAAATATTGTAGTTGTTGTCAATGGTGTCATTTATTTTTTGAATAAATCGATAACTATTCCCAAGTGCGATCGGGTCTTGGTAAACAGGTATAATATTGTAGCGTGTTTCCCCATTTATAGGGAAGGTATTTACTCTAAGATTATCTAAATTCACTTTGTTCGGCATTGTACTTTGCGCTGTATAGGTATTGCCATTTACTTTAACTTCTAAAAAATACGTTCTTCCATAAATACCAAGTAACGACCTAGTCTTATAAATTCCTCCATTGGTATTGATAAGCGTATCCTTATTGCCCAAATTATCAGCAATAATAACCAACGCATTGTCAATGAAGGGATACACATTCGCCTCGCTAATACCAACCGATTTGGTGAGCTTTACTAAATAAGGACCCGGCTGATCCGTAATATTCGCTTCAATTACAATTTTTTGCTCATTAGCTTCTACAGGGAGGGTTATTATTTTATCACAACTTGTAAAAAGTATCGATAAAAATAAAAAGTATTTAGCTATTTTAAAGTACATGATCATTAGAATTTAAAATTATAAGTTACACTAGGCACCCATTTGAATAAAGCGGTTCGTACAATTTGTGTTTTGGTATTATCCAAAGGATCGTCTTGGAATGCAATTCGATAGGCATTTTCTCTACCGTATACATTATACAAACTAAAGTTCCATGAACCTACATTTTTCTTTTTTGTTTTATTTTCATAAGTGACACTTACATCTAAACGATGGTAATTAGGCATACGATTGGTATTTCGACTCGCATATTGAAAAATGGTTTGATTGCCAATATTGTATTTGCCAGTGGGGAAGGTTACTGCATCCCCTGTGTTATATACAAAAACCCCTGACAGGGTCCATTTTTGATTAAGTTCCAAAATGGTGACAATGGAAATATCATGGGTTCTGTCTTGTTTTGCATTATACCAATTCCCTCCGTTAATCCCATTGATTTTCCTTTCCGTTTTTGACAAAGTGTAGCTTATCCAACCAGACAATAAGCCAAATTTCTTTTTTGCTAAAAGCTCAAAGCCATAAGCACGACCAACTCCATACAATAAAGCGCTTTCCACATCGGCAATGGTAATTATATTGGCACCATCTTTATAATCCAATTGGTTTTGCATAAACTTATAATACAGCTCCGCCCCTAATTCATAGGTATTATCTTTAAAGTTCCTTGCAAAACCAATGCTAGCCTGATCCGCTAATTCTGGCTTAATATTATAGGAGTTTCCAATCCATTGGTCCGAAGGACTCGCTGCAGTCGCATTACTAAGTAAATGCAAGTGTTGCACATTGCGCGCATAGGCCAATTTAATACTGCTTACATCATTGATTCTATAATTACTTGTAAACCTAGGTTCTAGATTGATATATGTTTTTCCAAATTCATTTTTTTTCAATGCAATAGATTCAGTGATACTATTCTCTTTATAAATATTGTAAACATCTCCCCCCATTAATGAATAGGCAGAAACCCTAAGACCATAATCCAAAGTAAGTTTTTGATTTGCTTTGTAATTATTATTAAAGTAAATCGCATTTTCAAGACCATTCCTGCCAACTTTGTTGATGTTGTTGTTAACCGTACCGCTAAAAACACTTGGCGTTATGGTATGTAAAATTGAATTAAAGCCATAGCGTATTGTATTTTTAGGATTCAAATAAAAGGTGTAATCCTGTTTTAGGTTTACATCCTTGATATTAGAATTCACATTAAAATTAGTTTCTCCATTTTTCAATCCTACATTATAACTATAGTCACTATATATAAAGGAGGTGTTTAGGAATAACTTATTATTAATAATTCTATTCCAACGAACCGTTCCTGTTTTGTTGCCCCAATTAATTCCAAAACTGCTTCCTAGTCCCAATTCATCTTTACCAAAATAACCAGAAAAATAAATTCTATTTTTATCATTTATTTTATAGTTTGCTTTTGCATTTAAATCATAGAAATACAAAATATTGTCCTTGAATTTTTCCGTTGCTTTTAAAATGACGTCCGCATAAGTTCTTCTTCCAGATATAATAAAGGAAGATTTGTCTTCTTGAATAGGCCCTTCTATACTTAATCTGCTGCTAATTAAACCAAGCCCTCCATTCACCGTATAATTTTTATTGTTTCCCTCTTTCATTTTTACATCCAAAACGGAGGAAAGCCTACCCCCATATTGCGCGGGTGCATTCCCTTTAATAATGGTTGCATCCTTAATGGCATCACTGTTAAATGTGCTGAAAAAGCCCAATAAATGCGAAGCATTATACACAGGCGCTTCATCCAGTAAAATTAAATTTTGGTCCGCGGCACCGCCCCTAACATAAAATCCACTGTTTCCCTCCCCTGCTGACTTTACTCCAGGCAATAATTGAATGGTTTTTAAAACATCCTTCTCCCCAAAAATAACAGGCACTTTACTAATGGATTTCATATTGAGTGTTTCAGTACCTACCTGTGCTTTAATGAGGTTGTCATCCTTTCGCTTGGATTCAACCACCACTTCAGCAAGTTGATTTTTACTCTCTAAAAAAACAGGCAAATTCAAGGGCCCGTTCAAATCAACTGCAATTCTTTTTTCTTCAAAACCTACAAAACTAATTTTGAAGTCATATTTACCCTTTGGCAGGGAAATTGCATAAAAACCATATTCATTGGAAGTAACAACCACATTGGGTAGCTGCTCAATTTTGATTACCGCCCCAATAATGGTTTCCCCTGTTAATTTGTCTTTTACAGTTCCGTTGACGGTAGTATTGTCTTGTGCCTGAATTAGTTGCGCGGCGCCTAGCATTCCAAAAAATAGTAATAAAATAGCTTTTCTATACATAAATAACATTTGCAAAAATACAGCAATGCGCTCTATTAAAGCGAAATTAAAGATTCATTTAACGATAATTTAAAACAATCAGCACCACAAATTGTTCATAGATAGGTAAACGTATCTTTGCACCAGATGATCAATGAATTAAATATTATTTTGTTTGATGGGGTCTGCAATTTATGCAATTCCACGGTGTCTTTATTAATAAAGCATGATCCCGAATACAAATTACATTTCGCAGCACAACAAACCTCCGCTGGCAAGGAAATAATGAAGCATCATGGCATTAAGGATGGTCATAATTCAGTGGTTTTCATCCAAGGAAATAAAGTATTTTATAAGTCAGATGCCATTATAGAAATAGCCAAGTTAATTTCAGGCTGGCCTCGAATGTATCGGTTTAGCGCTATTTTCCCGAAGTTCCTTCGCGATGGGATATATGACCTTGTTGCAAAAAACAGGTATCGAGTTTTTGGTAAGCGAAAGGACTGTGCTATTCCAACTGATGCAAATAAAAAAAGATTTTTATAATTCTTCCTTTTGAATTATTCCTTCAGCTTCAATTTAGTGAACACCTGTAAATGAGGCAATGCCAAAACAGATAAGCTTATAAATAGCAAGGTAAAGATACCCGAGCTGTCCTTACTATTCAGTGTAAGAAAAGTTATATAGGCAAACCCAAACCAAGCCACAATGGAAAAAGGAGCGGACTTGAATAATAAACTAGCCCAGCCCTTAAGTGTATTGGGGATATTAAAGGATAGACGGATTTTATCAAAAGACAAAAGAGAATGCCAAAAGCCAAAGTAAAAGGCAAAACTAATCCAAAGTGGCATATACAATACAAACAATATAAGCACGATGGTTTGTGCCAATGAATAATAATAATAGACCTCCTGATTAAAAAAGAAATCTTTAAAAAAGAACAATAGGATATACACCGTCAATAAGGTAATTAAGGTGTAGGGATAAATAGTAGCTGCAAGTTCAATTAAAGGTGCTTTTTGTATGGTAGACCTCCCCATTGTTAAAAACACATCTAATGCAAAATGGATATTCTTTGTCAGCAGGAATAAAATCCAAGCAAAACCAAGTAGGGTATATACCAATTTCTGCAATGGACGACTTGCCTTGCCCAGCCAATCAATTTCCCCAAAGTGATAGGAAGTAATCAAAATAAAAATGATTAAAGCAAGGATTGGAAAAAAATACCAAACAAGTGCATAAAGCAAAATATTGGCAAGATATTTTAAAAGGAATAGGCTTTGATTTGCTTTTTTCTGATTGATATGCTGATCAATGTATAAATCCAATGCGCCATGAGGAACGCCAAATAAAATGAGTACAAAAATTAAAAAAGAAATTTGTGTGCCTGGATTAAAATGAAAAACCAACTCTGTGAAGTACAATAACAATGCAAACAGTAATAAATAAGCTCTCAACTTTATTTGCATAATAACTATTTAAAAAAACAATGGGGCAAATAATTTTGCCCCATTGTAACCAAATTATTTAAGCAGCTTTTCTACTTAAACTATAAATCACTAAACCGAAACCAATTTTATTTATAGCATCTGCAATGTTATAAACAATATCCATTTTGATTCCAATATTAGCAAAGCTAGCATACCATTGTCCTTCAGCTGTACCAATTAAATATCCTAAAGGATAAATAGCCCAACCTACTAATACGAACCAACCAAGTGCTGAGTTAGCAGAAGCAACTGCAGAACCTGCACTTGTAGCTAATTTCTTAACATCTCCTAACCATATTTCATATACAATGTAGAAATATGCGATAGCACTAAGGGTACCCCATAAAGTTGCATTCGCTGGTGCAACCGCTTCACCCCAATAACCTGTTACAAGCATTACTACTGAAGCTAAAATCATTTTCCATAATAAACTAGACTTTGCACCCGCTTTTTTTGTGATTAAATAGAATTCAACACACATCAAAGGTACAGTTAATAACCAGTCTACATAACGGAAAAAAGTTGGAGATTCACTATAATTGGCATAATATTCTCTCATGTAATAATAATGAACTGCCGCAATGAATGTAATTATACCAGATACAAGAACAGATGTTCTCCATTCCTTACTAGTATTACCTACTTCCATGAAAAAGAATACAGCAGCGGCCATCATTGCCATGGTGCCAATGAAAAAAGTGAAAGAAACATAGTCAGTTGGTAAAATTTTACCTGACATCAGAAACAAATGATCCATATTGTTGTGTTTTGGTGAACGAATTAATTCACAACTCCCACATTTTCATTACGGCTGTCATTATTGTTTTCTTATTCAATAATGCAAAGCAATATCAAAACAATCGTTGTTTTATATAACGTTAAGTTAAAGAAAATGTTCAATTTTAACAAAATAAAATGTTAACTGTTTTTATGAGAAAATATATTCTTAAAATATTAAATGTATATGCTTAAATATTTAAATTATAAGTTATTGAAATTCAATACTTTATAGGATTTTGAAGTAGAAAATTACTAAAAAAATTATACATATTTTATGCCATATTATAAAGCTACGACTAGTATTCATTGAAAATTTAATGATCGTAAGTCAATGATTAACAATAGTACCCTTAGTTTAGAAATGCTTCATTGGTAATAGAAAATACTAAAGCTTTACAGCTAAAAAAATAAATCTTTTTGATTTGTGTAAAAAAAAGGCCATCATTACTGATGGCCTGAATCAAACAAGACATGTTTAATAAAACCAAAACACTATACAAAAAATTGAACTTCTCCAGAACTAATATCATGCACACCGCCAAAAATTCCAATATCACCATTCTTGACCATTTCTGCGATAATTGGACTATGAAGCAAAATATTATTTACAGAATTAGCCACATTCAATTCGGCTACTTTTTCTACGAACTCGGAATTACTAGAAGTCCTATTTTCGGTAATCGAATTTTCTTGTTGCACTGCAGGTTTAATTTTATTGATTAAACTTGTTAAATTACCCAATTTAACATCATCACAAGCGCCCTTCACTGCACCACATCTAGTATGTCCAAGTACAACTATAATTTTAGCCCCAGCCACTTTACAACCAAACTCCATACTACCTAAAATATCCTCGTTCACCACATTGCCCGCAATTCTAACACTAAAAACATCTCCTAACCCTTGGTCAAAAATTAATTCAGCGGAAGTACGACTATCAATACAACTTAGTATAACAGCAAACGGATGCTGACCAACCGAAGTTTCGTTAGCTTGTTGTAATAGATTACGATTAATTTTTAAATTATTAACGAATCTTTTGTTACCCTCCTTCAATAAATCCAATGCCATTGACGGACTAATGGAGGATTGCATTTCCTTTGTTAATGTTTTCATAGAATATTAATTTAATTCGTTTTTTAATTGTTTGTTTTAAAGGGAAAGATTATTGTATAAAACGAGTTGCAACTGCCCTAATGTACTAGTTGTTTGTGTTTGTATTAAATAGCCAGTCTCAATTCGAATGTCATTGTGAATTGCGTATCCAATGCCAGCATATAAACGATTGCGATCGAATTTCTTGTTTTTTATGTCGACAAATAGCTCATTAAAAAAAGAACCATAGAGGGAATTTTTATTCAATGCCTTCCCATTCAAAGGACGCTGCGCTGATAAAAAATACCTGGTTCTGCATCCAAAATCATTAGGTAAAAATCTTTCTTCTAGCCTAAATCTATGGGTCGTATAAAGATTTTTAAAATTTTGCTTGAAAAGGTATTGCTGATAAATTCTTTTTTCTTCTAAACTAGGCTTGTTTAATAAATCGTCCTGAAAATTGGTTTGAACATAAGCAACCCCAAGTAATATATTATGATTCCCAGGCGTTAAATTATAGCCAAGCCCACCCCTTGCAATGAATTGATTTTTTTGTTCAGGAACTTGCCTCAATCGATATTGAACATCAGATTGTATATTCCATTTTTTATTTATTTTTTGATTTCCAAAATAAACAAACCAAATTCCGTCAGATTGACTTTGGCCAAGAAGTACGCCTGATGAAATCAGCAAAAACCCAGCAATGATATAGCGCATAAAAGATGTCATTGTGTTAGGGCTTAAAATTGATTTTTTCTACGATAATATTTTTTGTCTTTGCATTTAATTCGTAATCATGTATTATCTCAATTACATCATACGCAATTGATTTAGAATTTGTGCAATCAATAACCACTTTACTATTTGCAGGAATACGATCTAAAGTATTCAGTAAGCTTGCTTTATTAAAAAAAGAAACTTCTTCTGCTAATACTAAATGATGAACTAGTTTGCCATCTTCATCACTCACAATATTATTTACATGATGAGAATTACGATAACTGTGCCTTAATGTATAAAATATACCTACTAAAATACCTACTGTAATTCCCTTCAATAAATCGGTCGCAATAATCGCAACAATGGTCGCAACAAAAGGCATAAACTGCTCCCATCCTAATTTGTACATTTGTTTAAACAAACTTGGTTTTGCTAGTTTATACCCAACCATTAATAATATTGCAGCCAAAGACGACAATGGAATTAAATTTAAGAGGCCAGCAATAAATATGGCACTAATTAATAAGAAAAATCCGTGTAAAATAGCTGACGCTTTTGATTTGCCACCAAAGTTAATATTTGCCGAACTTCGAACAATTACTTGTGTAATGGGCAATCCGCCAATTAAACCAGAAACAATATTTCCCAAGCCCTGCGCTTTTAATTCTCTATTGGTGGGCGTAATTTTTTTATCCGGATCTAACTTGTCCGTTGCCTCTACACTTAATAAAGTTTCAAGACTGGCCACAATTGCCAAAACAATGGCGATTTTCCAAACTTCGATATTTTTAATCGCACTAAAATCAGGAAAGGTAAATTGTCCAAAAAAACTTTGCATAGAATTGGGAACTGGAATGGATACAATCTGATTTTCATTCAAACTATACGGCAATAATCCTTTTGAATACGCTAAATTCATAAAAATGCCTAAGATCACTACTACGATTGGCCCCTGAATTAATTGAAATATTTTATGCTTTTTAGTAAGTACCGTGTCCCATAGTATTAAAATCAATAATGAGATAACCGCGATTACTAAAGCGCCCGGTGTAATAAATTCAAAAGCTTTTGAAATTTCGGTAAAAGTGTTCTGCCCATCCGCCTGATTGAATGCATCATCCCCTATCGCATCCTTATCCCAACCAATGGCATGTGGAATTTGTTTTAAAATGATTAACAAACCAATGCCTGTCAACATTCCTTTAATCACTGAACTAGGGAAAAAATAGGCTATAAATCCAGCTTTAGCAAAGCCTAATAACAATTGTAGGACCCCTGCTATAACCACGGCTGTTAAAAACGATTGATAAGACCCCCCCAAAGTTCCAATGGCTGTTAAAACAATCACAGCTAACCCTGCTGCAGGACCACTTACACCTAGTGAAGAACCACTAGCCATGCCTACCACAATACCACCTACAATTCCAGCAATTATACCTGAAAATAAAGGAGCGCCGGAAGCAAGTGCAATGCCAAGGCACAAGGGCACCGCTACAAAAAATACGACGATACTAGCCGGTAAATCGTTTTTTAAATGTTTAAATAGACTCATTTGACTTATAAATTTGTTTTACAGAACAAAAATAGTAAGAATATTTTAAATAATAGTATTACTATCATAAATAATTGTAAAATTATTTACTATTTTTGTAAAAATTATTGGGCCTGCCCGCTATTTTATGAAATTAGAAGTACAAATCAAGATGAACCCTTCCCTATACCTAAGGGACCCAGAGCAATCTGAACTAGGGAAAAATATTATAAATTATAGTATCCAGTTAATACAAAAGAATGGTTTTGAAGCATTTACGTTTAAAAAACTAGCAGAAGCCATTGGGACTACCGAGGCGGGTGTATACAGATATTTTGAAAATAAGCATAAACTATTGGTTTATATATTATCCTGGTATTGGGGATGGCTACAATTTCAAATACATTACCAAACCAATAATATCACCGACCCTATTGTAAAACTAACTATGGTTATCAAGATTTTAGCGACCAATGTGGAGGATGATATCATGACAAGTCATGTGGATGAATCCTTATTACACCAAATTTTAATTGTTGAAGGCACAAAGGCGTTTTTAACGAACCATGTTGATAAGGATAATAAGCAAAAATTATTTAAACCCTACAAGGACTTATGCAATATGGTTAGTGACATTATTTTAGAATGCAATCCAACATACAAATACCCACATTCATTGTCATCCACCATTATTGAAATTGCACATTTGCAAATATTTTTCATGTACAATTTGCCTTCTTTAACTGATTTTAATAAAACTGATAAAGAAGACCAAATTTTAGCGTATTTAAACCATTTAGTTTTTTCAAGTATCAACAAATAAAATATTCATACAGTACTTCAAACAATTATAAATATGGCCTTTCATTTTGTTTGCCCCTTTTTCAAAGACAAGCTAGAGGAGAAATTGCTAAAACAAAAAATAAAATAGAAGACCTGAATTGGGACAAAAAATACCTGACACTAGAAATTGAAAATAAAGTTAGAAGTAGCTTTGCCGAGTTTTATGCATTAAAAAAGCAAATTAACGGCAATGAACAAATTGTAAACGCAAATAAACTACTTTTTGATACTGAAAATACAAAATTTCAAATGGGAGAGAGTAGCTTGTTCTTAATTAATAGCAGAGAACTTAAGTTAATTGAAACTGAACAAAAAAATATTACACTTAAAGCCAAATTGTACTTAAGTATCTATAAAAATTTATGGGCGAGGGGTGTGTTCAACTAATGCTCCATAATAGCATCCCATAATCCCGAACGCACTTCCAAGGATTTTATCGATGCAGCAGTAGCTTCTTCCCATTTTAATTGATCATTGCCACATAACTCAGCGACCATTTCAAGTGCTAACTGACTATGATGGCCACCATCTACTTCGATATGCCTTTCAATATAGTACTTGAATATAGCCACCTGCTCGGGATGTGCAGAATATATTTCATTCAAAATTTGTGTAAACATATCTGGAATTAAGTCTTCTCTTCCAAAAGTGAATACCGCTGCCTTTACATGCAATGGTGCATTTTCAGCGATATCAAAAGTGAAACTTAAAAATTCCTTTACCTTATTGGACAAATTTGAATTTTGGATTGTTTCCTCGATGGTTTGGCCAGACTGAAGTTGACCTATCATTCCTTTCATTATCCCCGTGTTTGCACCCATTTGTTCCATGGCTTGTAAATACAATTCAAAATGGCTTATTCTATTGCCCAATGCATCCACATCAGACTCCTCCCCTGTTACAATTTCGTTGATGAGGTACCTAGTATTCGCTGAACCAACAGGCAACCATGGCAAGGTTACACAAGTAAGCCCCATTTGCAAAGACTTTAACAAACTCATAAAATCCCAAACAGCAAACACATGAAATTCAGTAAATTTTTTCAATCCCTCAATGTCATTGATTTGGGCATATACTGGGTGAGTTAACAAGGTTTTTCTTGCCAATTTAATTTGTTCCTGTAATTGAAGTATTTGCGTTTCCATAAAATAATTTGTATTAATTATGCAACAATTGCGGGTGCTATATTGTTGTATTTTTGCAAAGAAACTAATAAATAAATTGCCAAATAGTAGTTTTATATCCATGAACGAGAAATTTCCAAATATCATAAACCAGGACGGGGAAGCAATCAACTATGGTAAAATCTATAGCGATGAACTTTCAAGCCTTATTTTTACCGAATTGTCAAACAAAATAAGTTGGGTAAATGAAACAGTAGTCATGTTTGGAAAAGAAATCACCACCAAAAGAAAGGTTGCTTTTTACGCCAATGAGGGCATCAGTTATACGTATTCCAAAAACACGAAGCAGCCCCTGCAATGGATTCCGGCAATAGAACAGGTAAAATTAGCCATTGAGCAATTTACCCAGCAAAAATACAATGCTTGCTTGTTAAATTACTACCACAATGGCAATGAGGGAATGGGTTGGCATGCTGATAATGAAAAAGAAATCATTCCCAATAGCTCCATCGCCTCAGTAAGCCTAGGAGCAAGCAGAAAGTTTTCATTTAAACATAGAGTTTCCAAAGAAGTGATTTCAGTAATACTTGAAAACGGCTCTTTAATTGAAATGAAAGGGGAAATACAAAAACACTGGTTACATGCTTTGCCAAAATCATTGAAGGTAACCGCGCCTAGAATTAATTTAACTTTTAGACAAATGCGTGCATTATAAATGAAAAATAAGTTCAATAAGCTTGTCAAAAAAGAAAACCTGCCTTCTAAAATTTGCATTCATTGCAAACGTCCTTTTACTTGGCGAAAAAAATGGGAACGAAGCTGGGAGGAAGTGAAATACTGTAGTGAAGCCTGCAAGAAAAATTCGCATTAATCAATGAAGGAATTGAAAATTAAGATCGCTTCGAAATTTTATTCATCGAAATTGTTTTTTGCCTACTGCATTTAAATCTTTTAATTTCAGCACTTCTTTTGACAAGGTGTTTTTGGCTAACACCACTATTGACTCTTTTACGCCATAAATTAAAACTGTTGCGTTTTAGTTCAGCGCGCATTAATTTTATTGTTGCTGCTTCAGATAAGCCAAACTGTATTTGAATTGCTTCAAAGGGAGTCCTATCCTCCCAAGCCATTTCAATGACCCTATCAATATCTATTCTTTCCATTCAATTGGGATAATTATTTCGTTGGTCCTGCCTATAAATTGATAAGGTGCATTATATCCTAAAAAACTATACTCCCCCGTAGTGGTGATGTTTTTGTCTTTTAATATTTGTAACAACTTTTCTTTGTTCACTTGTATTTTAGCATCATTGGCATATCCCGTAAAACTAATACAAGCAACATATACTGGTTTGCTTTGTTCTATTCGAATAGATGGATCATTGGGCTTGGGCAATTCCTCATTATTGAATTTTTCAGGCATTACAAAACTCATGCTAGACCCTTTTTCAGTCATATTCATTCGAACAGGCGCGGTCATAGAAATACTTTGCTTTTGTTCATTTCCCCCAAAAATATATCTAGCTAATTTTCGGAATCCATTATTTGCCAAACCCTTATAGTCCGTCGCATTTGAAAAAATGGTGGCCATGGTCGCAGAAGGATAATAGCGAATTTCAAACTGATCCTGCTTTAAAACCAATCTGTATTTCTGCTTTTCTGTTTTAACCGCATTTACCGCTATAAATGACTGAAAAACAAGGTATACCCCAATTAAAATAAGGCCGATAGTAAGTGCTTTCATAGTACTTTTTTTAAATAACAACTTAGAAGCAAAATTGTTTGATTACTTCATGCCAGCCTCACTTTTGAACTTGGTAAAATATACTTTTAAGTTTGACTCAGACTTGAATTTGGTGAAAAACACTTTCCAATCTGCTTCTGACTTGAAATTAGTCCAGTACCAGATACCGGAATAAGGCTTGGCTTCCGACTTGAAGGTGGTTTCATATACAATCATATCCGCCTCAGATTTAAACTCTGTTACGTATATCACTTTATCGGCTTCGCTTTTAAATGAAGTCTTAAACACTTTTTGCGCCGAAACTGAACCTGCCAATAATAAACAGCCGAATAAGGTGAGCACTTTCATTTTGAAATTATTTATTTGTTATTGAATTGTACATTAGTTGATTGAAAATAGGTGCAGCAACAGTTGCTCCATAATGATTTGGGACATTTGACTTGCATTTAATCATTACTAAACATATATAATTGGGATTTTCCCTGTCCGTAAATCCAACAAAGGAAGCCATAAACTGATTGTCCTTGTAGCCATTTTTATTGGCAACCAACCCTGAACCTGTTTTGCCATACACTTCATAATCAATACCGGAGCCTGCACCAAACTGCTTACGCGCAGTTCCATTTTGGCATACCTCATACAATGCAGTACGTATCGTCAATAAGGTGGAAGCCTGTTTAAATAAAGTAGAGTCCATTTTTGCCACCCTATAATAGAATTCAAAAATTTGTTTAGGGGTTAATTTTAGTCCATACCCAATTGACCAAAAAAGTAAACTTGATTTATCATTGGAAATATTACTAATTTTTTCATTGCCGATATACCCTTGCAATTTTTCGATAAAAAAAGAACTGGGCGTTTGTGGATTAAAACTTCGATTGGTCAATTTTGCAATACCCACATTGGAGGATTCCGCAATTACAGATTGAAGCGTGGTAATTTTTTTGCCGTGCATTTCTGCATCTCTAATTTTTTTTCCGTCAATAACGGTCACCCCGCCTTCCAAATCAACCGTATCGGTTAATTGTAATCCGAAATTGTCAATAAGTATCGCTGCAGCGATTGGATTCATTAATCCATTGGGTTCAATGGGAACATTCATTAAATTGGTATCCACGATATACCCTCCGTCTTTTTTTGAATAACCCGCAGTAGAAACTATTTTATTGTTAGACAAGTCCATGATAATGGCTAAACCGCTTTCCGCTTTTTGTTCTTGCAAAGCAGCAAACAATGTCTTTTCATTGAAAGCCCGAGCCTTATTTACTTTAAACTGTGCCTGGCTATTCGCTGCGATAAGCAAAAGGGAAATAAAAAAATATTTCATGGAAATTATTTAGGCGATTTTGGAAATTTATGCTTCTTCATCCTCCATGTCATCCGGGGCTTCAGGAAGTTCAAGCGTTTTGATTGGCTGAATGGCACTTCCTGCAATTCCTTTTATAGAATTGTACATGAAATTGGTGTTTAATAATACTTTTTCAATTTGCTTTTCTCTTTTTTTCCAATGCCCCATAATGGACCTTTTTTCAGAAATTAAATCAGCTTGCATTTGCGTAAAGCCTTCCACAATGGCTTCCACTTGCAATCTAAATTCATTGCTTGTTAAAAAATCATACAACATGATTGTCTTTTCCCCCTTATTTTCCTGAGATGCAGCTACTAAACTCAGTTGTACCACGGTTTCCCTTAATACAAAACACAAGCCTTTAAATTCTTCAAAGTTGCAAACCCAAATTCCCTCAACCATACCCATTCTTTCCATTCCCTTGGGAAAGGCATCCGTCACCAACACCCCAATATTTGCACCCTTGGCTCTAATGTCATCTCTTAATTTTTCTAGCCATTTGGGCTCAAAGTTTTTAGTTCTTTTACTCTCATAATAAATTGTTCCGCAGTTTTGCGTGCTTCTAGTATGTACCATTTGAATGCAATCTGCTCCTCTATCCCCTTTTTTAATTTCGCTGATGGTATCTAACGGGAAATTAGCTGTTAACCACTCTTCTATTGCCAATTCTTGCACTTCCCCCTGAAGCTGCATAGAGCCCTGCTCCTGTTTACGCTTCATTTCCTCGGTCAAACGTTTTTGATCATCCAATTGCTTTTGCAATTCTGCCACAATTAATTCATTTTTATCATGCTCTACTTTTCTGATGCGCTCCTTTTCCTCATTTAACTTGGTATTCAATAATTTCGCACTCTCCGCTTCGATTGCTTCTTTTAGTTCTGATTTTTCTCTTTTGATTTGCTCAATTTCCGCCTTCGCCCTATTAAGGTCTTTTACCTGTTCTGATTTTTCTTGTAATTCTTTTTCAATTAAAGCGATTCGCTCCGACTGTTCCTCCTGAAGTTGCGATTTGATTTGTTTTTCAAATTTTTCCTTTTCTGATTTCATGCCAACAGCTATTTTTTCAGCCACCAAAGTTTCTTGGTTTTGTTGCAGGACTTCAATTTCTTGCTTCTGCTTTTCAAGCTTATCTAATTCATCCTGGTATTTCTTTTTTTCTTCAACCCACTTGGCATTGTATTTTTTCTTAAATTCCTCCTCTAAATTGTGGGTAATTACACTATTAACGTCAATTTCTTGACCGCAATTCGGGCAGGTGATTTTAGTTTCATTCGACATCAAATACGTATTTTATTTAATAAAAATAGGACAGTTTAGTGAAATTGAGCATGTATAGTTTTACCCAATTTGACCGTTTATTTAATAGTTTGCACTTTTATACCTAAGTTCATTGTTAAAGTTTATATAATCTACTGATAAATACATTATTTGCAATTAATTTGCCTTCAAAAATTAAGTTCCCAATGAGGTCCAACACCTTTTTTTATATCATTATTGCATGGACTAGTATTTGCATCATTGGGCTAATTTATGAATATATAAAAGAGGCAATCGGAGCGGTTCCCAAAAAATTAAAATTAAACGCTCCCTATACTTCCCTTATTGAGGAAGTTGTAAAATGGACTGGGGACATTTTAAGAAAAGAATCTATCAAATACTATCCCATATATGAAGTCTCCTATTATAAAAGCAAAACAAAATTAGGTTGTTACTTTTCGGGTCAGAAAAAAATAGTTATTTACCCTAAAAGTCATGCTTCAAATGATGCTGAAAAGGTTAGGACAATCGTTCATACTACTTTGCACGAAGTTTGTCATTATATACAGCATATGAAAAATAAGGATTTTAAATTTTATTCTATATACAGTAAAAAGCGCGGGTATTATAAAAATCCTTTTGAAATTGAAGCAAATGAATTTGCCGCTAACCATTTAAATGATTGTCTAGCATATTTAATCAAAAAAAAGCTGCTTGTTTAATTCCTAATATTAAGGATGATTGTCAACAATGTGGGCGAATTAAGTAACGGTATTTGAGTTTATTTACTACATTGTGCTTATAAAATACTGTATATGTTACTAGATTTCCCATTTACTGGCACTGCCATAATTTTAACACTTATGATCTTATTGATCATTTTTGCGGCATTTTTAATTCCTGTAATTTTTTATTTTACAGAATTACAAAACACATTAAAAGAAGTAAGTGTTGAAAATAGAAAAATGAAGCCTGGTCAAGTTTGGTTATTGCTCATTCCTTTGTTTTCAATTTACTGGCTTTTTGAAGTAGTAAGCAAAATTGCCGATTCCCTAAAAGCCGAATTCGTAAGCAGAAATATAGAAGTTGATGAAGAAAGACCCGGCTATCGTATCGGAATTATTTACGCAATCATTGGCGCAGTTGCTCCACTCTTAAACATGGTTTCAAGATTGATGCAATTCCCTGCGTTAGAATCTGGGATCATTTCATTGGTGCTTGGACTTGGCTCCTTTGTTTTATGGATTCTATACTGGGTAAAAGTTCGTGGATACCGCAAAATGCTGGTGGAAGCTAAAAATGCAGCATAGCCCTCGCTTATTTACAATTCGCAGCTATAAAGGAATCGGTTCCCGGATATTTTTTTGCCTTGGCTTGCTGCAATGCGGTACAAGCTTGCTCCTTTTTACCCATACTAATTAAACACATAGCCTTATAAAACTCGGATTTGCCCGTGGTTTCAGTAGGTAAAGTAATTGCTTGATTAAAATAAGAGATTGCTTTTTCAAATTGCTTATCAGAGTAATAACAAATGCCCACATTTTCATAATGGGTGTAATTATTTTGATCCTCTGCAGCAGCTTTTAAATAGTATTCTGCGGCTAATTTGTAATTGCCTTTTACAAATGCTTGCATTCCCTTAGCACCATAATTTGTAGAAAGGGCCACTACGTTTTGCACCCCCGACTGTGCCAATAAATCAATTAATTTTTTGAAGGTGGCCGTATCCTTTGGGAATTGTTTGATGGCACTGTCAAATAATTGAAGGGTAAGTGCATTAGATGGCCCATGCAATTCCAGCCTGCCAAGTAAATATTGATTCCAGGCCTCTGGTTGATTTCTGTATTTCACATAGGTTGTAAACGCCTTATTAATTGCGGACGTGTCCTTTTTACGGGATGCTGCAAAAATGGCATTTTTATAATAGCTAGTCGCTCTAGGCCAATTGTAAAACGCGCGATTCGCATAAAAGCTTACGCTGTCAATATTATTTTTTGAAGCATATACCGCTGTTTTAATAAAATCGGTGTAATATAAATAAGGATTGATTTTTTCAGAAGCATTTAGCAAGGCCAAGGCTTCGTCATACATTTTATCTCGGTAATAATACCTTGCTACCAAGGCAGGAATAGGCAAAGTAGAGGTGGACAAATTAGGTATTGAAGGAAAGGCATCTTTCACTTCACTTAATGCCATTTTCGGATCGGCATCAATTTCGCCCATAACGAATTTCTGGACCTTAAGTGAACGATATACCTGTACGTTGACAAACAGGGTAGGCAAAATCAATACAAACGCAAATGGAATAAAAACAACAGCCATCCATTTTGTAATTTTATTGATCTTTAAATTAAGCCCTGACGCTTCCGCTGCGGTGCTAAACAATGCACCAGGTGCCAGGATTAAGGCTGCAGTAAGTGCAAACATGGTTTGCATTGAAGTTCGCTCGGTAGGGAAATTTAAAAACGCATCCACTACATAACAGGTAATGGCTAAAAAGGAAATGGTGGCAATGAATTTATACTCTTTTAATTTTTCCCTACGCCAAACAGCAATCGTAGATAGCAATAATAATAAAAACATGATTGCATAAAGTCCCCCGCCAATTATACCTAAATCAGCAAAGGTTTCAATAAAATCGTTGTGACAATGGTAAGGAACAAATAAGTCATTGGTAAATTCTTTTTCATAAGGAATAGAAGCCAATTTCCAATTGCCATAACCACCACCGAGTACTGGATGCTTTAAAGCATAATCCACTGCGCCCGACCATAAGTGAATACGATCACTGCCTTTTTCAATGGAAATATCTCCAAGCCTTTTAGTAACAGTACCATACCCCCCTTCCGTGTCTTGCAATTTTAATGCGTTGTCTAATATCGCATTTGCAAAGAAAAATGCCAATACCGTAGGAACAACAAAAAACATGATTTGTTTAAGGATGGAAGTCATGGTTGACTTGGCCTTGATCTTAAAAAACAGGGTCGTTAATGTATAAATCAATAAAATTAATATCAAGCCTACAAAAGTGGACCTTGTATTTAAAATAAACAAGGCAATCAATCCCAAGAACAAAGCAATGCCTGCTAAAACCTGGCCACCTATTTTTGATTTGTTTACATAATATACCGCAAAAGGAAACTTAATGAGTAAGGAGGCTGCCATTACGTTTTTATTGCCATTCCTGCCCATTAAACTAATAATTAAACTATCCAATGACATTTCCCCCTGCTTCGCAACAAAGCCTTTAATGACTTCCATAGAATCAGACAGCAAGGTCAAGGATACCAACAAAGCAACTGACAAAAAAAGGCTTTGAATGTCTTTTTTATAAAACAGTATGGAAAGGTTAATGAAAATTAAAAATGTACTTATCAAACGCGCTAAACATACCAAGGCTTCGGTTGGATTAATGGCATAAAAATAGGAAAGCAATGCCCATAACAGAAATATAAAATAAACAATAGTAAACTTAAATTTAAATACACCCGCGATGGCCTCTTTGAATTTAGCATAATTTTTGGCGATGTATCCTAGTACTGCGAAATCAATTACACTCACATAAATCCACTGCGCACCCATCACATCCGCCCCACCAAAATCGGGTATAAAATGCACGATTAAATATAGTGCTATAATACAATTGACAAGGAAATTGGATTCTTTCTTCATGGGGTAAATTTAATAAATTTACCCCAATCCTTTACTGCAATATAAAAGTCTCATGCAATTCAGGGACAATCACTTCCTTAAAGCCTTTTTTACGCAATCTTTCGGCAAAATGATCCTGCACTTCGGCCTCCCCATGTACCACATATAGTTGCTTCACCGCTTCGGGGTGCTGACAAGCCAAAAACTGCATTAAATCCTCGTAATCCCCGTGTGCACTCATGCTTCGAATGGAGCCCACTTTGGCTATTACTGGATAAGTTTCACTGTAAATTTTTACTTCTTTTTGGCCATTCATTAACCGTCCGCCTAAAGAGTGGGGCTCACAATAGCCAACTAATAAAATGGCCGCTTTGGGATTGCCAATATTGTTTTTAATATGGTGCTTTACCCTACCTGCATCTGCCATTCCGGAAGCAGATATAATTACTTTAGGATGCAAGTCCTCATTTAAAGCCTTACTTTCTTCGACACTTTTTATATAACGCAATCCTTCAAAATCAAATGGATCATCGTCTATCTCTAAAATATGTTGAATGGTTTTATTAAAATATTTAGGGAATGACTTCACCACATCGGTCGCTTCTATACTTAAAGGACTATCTACATATACGGGTACATGTGGCAACCTTCTTTCTAAAGACAATTGATTTAACTCAAATAAAATTTCCTGGGTGCGCCCCACGCTAAATGCAGGGATAATTAAATTTCCTTTATTTTCTACACAAATGGTTTGAATCCAATGCAATAAATCATCGGGGGTGGTGTGAATTAAATCATGCAACCTGTCGCCATACGTACTTTCAATGATAATGAAATCGGCGGGCGGAAAAACAGCAGGGGATCTTAAAATCATATCACGATACCTGCCTACATCCCCACTAAAAGTGAGTGTTTTTGTTTCACCCCTTTCCTTGATTTTTAAATTCACTGCAGCACTCCCAATAATATGTCCCGCGTCCGTATATAAAAGTTCAACGCTGTTGGAAATTTTTGTAGGGGTATTGTATTCAACCACAGTTAACATGGGCAATATTAATGCAACATCTTCTATATCATATAAAGGGTCAATCGGCGCTAGCCCTTGTTTTGCCCTACGTTTATTGCCAAATTTTGCATCATCCCGTTGAATCATGGCTGAATCTTCTAGTAAAATCTCAGTCAATGCTTTGGTAGCAGGGGTACAATACACATTTCCTTTAAAGCCTTCTTTTGCCAGCTTTGGCAACAAACCGCTGTGGTCAATATGTGCGTGCGATAAAATTACATAGTCCAATGTAGCTGCATCAAAACCAAAATTCGCATTCAGTCCGTCGGTATCTCGACCCATGCCTTGAAACATACCACAGTCTAATAAAAATTTTTCTCCATGATCCAACTGCACTAAATGCTTGGATCCAGTAACAGTTCGCGCAGCTCCGTGAAAACTTATTTTCATTGTAAATGATTATACTACTAAGATACTGATTAAGGCTAAGAATAAGACAAAGGAATGTGAATAGAACAAATGATTATAGTGCAATGGTAGCAACGATATAATCGGCGATTAAAATTAAAATGCAACTTACCACTACCGACCTGGTTCCTGCTTTACCAATTTCTAAAGCGCCTCCTTTAACATAGTACCCAAAATAAGCAGGGACGGTGCTAATAATGAAGGCGAAAATAAAAGACTTGTAAAATGCAATATTGATATAGTCCGTATTTAACCCTTTTCGAATTCCATTTAAATATACTTCGTTCGGAATGGCTCCTGACCAAGCTCCCACTAAATAACCTCCCCAAATACCAATTACCGCAGAAATACCCACAAGCATTGGCACCATGGTAAAAGCACCTAGTATCTTTGGAAGTATTAAATAATTTTTAGAATTAATCCCAATAATTTCCAATGCATCAATTTGCTCTGTGGTTCGCATGTTTCCCAATTCACTGGCAATTTTACTTCCTACTACTCCGGCCAAAACAATAGATAAAAAAGTGGGTGCGAATTCCAATATCATACCGTCTCTTACAATAATGCCAATGGTAGACAAAGGTACCAATGGGCTTACCAATTGCGCTGCTGTTTGCACGGTCATTACTGCACCTAGAAAAAAGGAAATGATGACCACAATGGGCAAAGAACCTACACCAATATCATAACATTGCTTGATATACTCTTTCCAAAACATCCTTTTATTGTCTGTTTTGGTGAACATCCCTTTTAACATCAATAGGTATTTGCCAAAATGCGTGAAAAAATTCATGCTGTAAAGTTAATGAATTTCTATTGCTTACGCTTTTTCATGCGTTTCCACCAACTTGTTCTTTGTACTTCCGCTTCCGTATCAATTCTTGTTTTTAACTGGGCATCCACTACTGAAACAGTCGCCATATTGATAATATTACGAACATCGGATCCCAGTTGTAAAACATTCACTGGCTTTTTCAATCCCAATAAAATAGGACCAATAATGTCCACCCCACCTACTTCTTTTAATAAATGATAGGATATATTACCAGCTGTTAAATTCGGGAAAATCAACACATTTACATCCGCATCCACTAAATCGCTAAATGGATAATTGTCCCTTAATATTTCTTTGTTAAATGCCAACATCCCCTGCATTTCACCATCAACAATTAAATTGGGATTTTTTTGCTTGACAATTCTGGTCGCTTCTGCCATTTTCTTTGCTTCGGGCGTATCACTACTTCCAAAATTAGAGTAACTCAACATCGCTACTCTTGGTATCATATTAAAATTGCGTACTTCTTTCGCTACCAGTAAAGTAATGTCTGCGATCTCCTCCGCTGTAGGGTTTACATTTACCGTAGTATCTGCTAAAAATAAAGGCCCTTTTTTGGTAAGCAATAAATACATGCCCGCAATCTTGCTGCCTCCTTCTTCCACACCAATAGTTTGTAAAGCCGGCTTAATGCCATCCGCATAATTTCGAGTCAATCCAGAAAGCATCGCATCCGCTTCCCCTGTTTCCACCATCATCGCACCAAAATAATTTTGTGTACGCATTAGTTTTAAGCTCTCATATTTATTAACACCTTTACGTTGTCTTTTTTGAAATAATAGTGACCCGAAAAATTCACGCTTTGACTCCATGGCATCACTTCGTACATCAATAATTGGAAGGTCGCTGATGTCAATATTATTGGCTTCCGCAATGGCGTTGATTCTAGCTTCATTACCCAATAAAATTGGATAAGCGATTCCATCATCATATACAATGCTTGCCGCTTTTAATACTTTAGTATTTTCAGCATCGGAAAAAACCAAACGTTTAGGATCACGTCTAGCTTTATTGCTTAAAATGCGCATTAATTGATTATCCAGCCCCAATCTTTTATTTAATTGAACAACATAGTTATCCCAATTGGCGATGGTTAATTGTGCCACACCCGATTCTATTGCAGCTTTTGCCACTGCGGGTGCTAGCGTACTCAACAAACGTGGATCCAACGGTTTTGGAATGATATACTCGTTACCAAAACATAAATTATGTTGATTGTATGCCATGTTCACAATGTCTGGTACCGCTGTTTTCGCCAATTCCGCCAAAGCCTTCACTGCAGCCAATTTCATCGCTTCATTAATTTGCTTCGCACGTACATCCAAAGCCCCTCTAAATATATAAGGGAAGCCCAATACATTGTTCACCTGGTTAGGATAATCGGAGCGACCTGTTGCCATGATAATATCCTTACGAACAGCGGTTGCTGCTTCATAACCAATTTCTGGATCAGGATTGGCTAAGGCAAATACGATCGGATTTTTTGGCATGGAAGCAATCATTTCTGGAGTAACCACATTGCCCACACTCAAGCCTAAAAACACATCGGCATTTTTGATGGCCTGTGCTAAATTAATATTGCTCGATTTTACAGCAAACGGTTTTCTGTCTTCCCCTAAATCGGTTCTACCTTCGTGCAATACGCCATCCTTATCAAACAAAGTGAAGTTTTCGTAACGAGCTCCCAATGCTACATATAATTTAATACATGCCATCGCTGCAGCACCAGCACCGTTTACAACAAACTTAGCTTTGTCAATTTTCTTTTTTTGTAATTCTAATGCATTCAATAAAGCAGCACTACTAATAATTGCCGTACCATGCTGATCGTCATGCATGACAGGAATATTCATTTCCTCTTTTAATTTTTGCTCTATGTAAAAACATTCAGGGGCCTTAATGTCTTCTAAATTAATTCCGCCAAAAGTGGGCTCTAATGATTTTACAATTTGAACAAATTTATCAGGGTCTGTTTCATTAATCTCAATATCAAAAACATCAATGTCTGCAAAAATTTTAAATAAAACCGCCTTCCCCTCCATCACCGGCTTACTCGCTTCTGGCCCAATATTCCCCAATCCTAAAACAGCAGTTCCATTGGTAATGACCCCTACTAAATTTCCTTTTGCAGTGTACTTGTATATATCCGCAGGATTGTTTTGAATCTCAGTACAAGGAATGGCTACACCCGGACTATATGCCAAGGATAAATCCTTTTGCGTTTTAGTTTCTTTGGTAGGAACTACCTCTATTTTACCAGGGCGACCACTTGCATGGTACTCAAGGGCTTGATCTTTACGAAGGTTCTCTTTATTAGACATGTAATAGATTTATAACAAATGTTAGTTTAAGCGCTTAACAAAGTTACTGAATTAATTGAAAAGCAGGTATTTTCAAGTGTAATTGATTGATTATTAGAGGGTAGTATATAAGATACTATTTATCGAGTAAGCGCACTCCCAACCAGGCCATCATTCCTACGCCATGGGCAATTGCATCCTCGTCCACTTTAAAAACCGGTGTATGCACATTATGAATAGCATCTTTGGATTCATTGCGCACGCCTAATCGGAAAAAGCAACCCGGGATTACTTGAGAATAGTATCCAAAGTCTTCGGCTCCCATTCTTAATTCTGTTTCTTCGACATTTTCTGCACCCATATATTGGTCGGCCAATTTCCAAGCCGCTTCGGTAATTGCTGGATCGTTGTCCACCGTGGGATAGCCAACGTCTACCCTAAAATCAATTTCGGCACCTGTTGCAATGGCCAACCCTTTTGCTTGTTGCATCATGAGTTCATGTGCTTTAAAACGCCACACTTCATCCATGGCCCTAAAAGTGCCCATGAGTTTTACTTCACTTGGAATTACATTGGTGGTATTGCCACCTTGAATAGAACAGATAGATAAGACGGAAGGATTTTGCGGATTGCGATTGCGCGCAATAATGGTTTGCAAACTGGTAATTAATTGAGCAGCTACTAAAACAGTGTCCACGGTTTGATGTGGTGTGGCAGCATGACCTCCTGGACCTTTTATGCTCACATACAATTCGTCGGCACTTGCCATTACGCGTCCTTTTCTAAAACTCAATTTACCATAAGGCAAACCTGGATGCACATGTAAACCAATAATTCCTTGAGGTGCAGGGTTTTGCAAAGCGCCATCCCGAATCATATAACTAGCGCCCCCTGGATTTTTTTCTTCACCTGGTTGAAACAATAATTTAATTGTGCCTTCAAATTCATCACGCAGGCTCCATAAAATTTTTGCTGCACCTAATAATATGGTTGTGTGAACATCATGACCGCAAGCATGCATTACCCCCGGGTTCTTTGATTTATAATCAACTTCATTTTCTTCTACAATGGGAAGCGCATCCATATCGGCACGTAAAGCAATGACGCGTTTACTTGGATTTTTTCCTTCAATCATACCCAACACACCCGTTGTTGCAATCACCGTAAAAGGAATACCTATTTTAGAAAGCTGCGCTTGCACATATTTACAAGTTTCAAATTCCTGGTAACTTAATTCTGGATGGGCATGTAAATGTCTACGTATTGCAATATTTTCTTCCTGACCAGCAGCTGCTAAAGATTTAATTTTTTCTAGTAATATCATATTTGTACAAGTGAATTGAATGAAAAAGAATACTAGCGATGCATGCTATTTATTAAAGTTACTCATTAATAGTTGCTTTTTAAATTTTGGGTGTTGGCCCCCGTGACAATTGCCACACCTGCACTACATCCAATACGCGTTGCCCCTGCATCAATCATTTGCTTTGCAGTGGCATAATCCCGGATACCTCCAGAAGCTTTTATGTGCACTGCTTCGGGTAAATGTTTTCGGAATAACTCAACTGCTTCAACGCTTGCACCCTTCTCGGCATAACCAGTAGAAGTTTTTAAAAAGTCAATCCCTGCTATTCCATAAATATCACAACACTTAACAATTTCATCATTGGTTAAAACACCTGATTCAATGATTATTTTTACTGCTTTGCCTTTGGAACGAATAATGGGCATGATATGATTGATTTCATCTGCAATGGCAGGCCAATCTCCATTTTTAATAGCAGAAATATTGGCCACCACATCCAATTCATCAGCGCCATCCACCATGGCTAAAATAATTTCAGCAATCTTAGCTTCGGTAGCGCAGTAACCAAATGGAAAGCCAATTACAGTGGCCACTTTTACATCCGATCCTGCTACTTGCTCCTTTGCTAGTTTTACAAAATTAGGAGGTACACAAACAGCAGCAAAATCATACTGCTTTGCTTCGGCGCATAATTTTTCAATATCCGAGACCAAACATGTTGGTTTCAGCATCGTGTGGTCAATGTATTTATTAAGCGGCCTCTTTTCCATGACATGCTTTGTATTTTTTACCACTACCACAAGGACATGGGTCGTTACGACCAATTTTTGGACCTACCGTAATAGGTGCTTGTTTTTGCTCACTTGGATCATGGTATTGTTTGTCACCTACGCCTTCCTCCGTTCTTCCTGCATTTAATTTAGTTAAATCGGTTTTTTGCTGACGTCCTTCTCTCACCCCTTGCTCAATTGGTAAGTGCACATGGCATAAAAACTGCACCAATTTATGATTGATTTCAACATCCATTTTACGGAACAATTCAAATGCTTCCATCTTATAAATGACCAATGGATCCTTTTGTTCGTAGGTGGCTGTTTGTACCGATTGTTTTAAATCATCCATTGCACGTAAATGTTCCTTCCATGCATCATCGATTAAACTTAATGAAATAGATTTTTCTGCTTGTGTAGCCAATGATTGTCCACCTGTGCTCACGTTCTTGTCTAAATTCACCAATACATTATAAGCGACTTTGCCATCTCCCACCGGTACAATCACGTTTTCAATATGATTGCCCTGCTCTAAACGAATTTTCTTAAATACAGGAATGCTTTCCTGCATGATGTCGTTTTTCTTGTATTCATAATGCGCAATGGCCTCCTGATATACTTTCTCTACCAATTCGTTTTCATTGGTAGCAGCAAATTCCTCGGCAGTAATTTTAGAATCAAACCCGCCGCTTACAATTAAGTTTAATTTAAAGTCCTCGTAGGTAGCGCTTGACTTATGTGCTAAAACAATATTTTCAATCACTTGATAAAAAGCATTGTCAATGTCTAATGCCAAACGTTCTCCAAACAAAGCATGACTACGTTTTTTGTAAATCACGGTTCTTTGTTTATTCATTACGTCATCGTATTCTAATAAACGCTTTCTTATGCCAAAGTTATTTTCCTCTACTTTCTTTTGTGCACGCTCAATGGACTTGGTAATCATGCTATGCTGAATCACTTCCCCTTCCTTATACCCTGCAAAGTCCATTACTTTCGCAATTCTTTCGCTTCCGAACATACGCATTAAGTCGTCCTCTAAGGAAACAAAAAATTGAGAAGAACCAGGGTCCCCCTGACGTCCAGCACGCCCTCTTAACTGCCTGTCCACACGTCTTGATTCGTGACGCTCTGTTCCTAATATCGCTAAACCTCCTGCCGCTTTCACTTCAGGACTTAATTTAATATCCGTTCCACGACCCGCCATATTCGTTGCAATAGTTACCGCACCAGTCAAACCTGCTTCTGCCACCACCTGTGCTTCACGCGCATGTTGTTTTGCATTCAATACATTGTGCGGAATATTTTTTTGACGCAACATTCTACTTAATAATTCACTCACTTCAACCGAAGTTGTACCCACTAAACATGGACGTCCTTCGTCACGTAATTTTTCAAT
>CANKWR010000016.1 GCA_947487525.1 Bacteroidota bacterium | reverse complement strand
TCATATAAGCAAGATTACCTGCCCAATCTAATAAACCATTTGGATGAATATGTTCGTTGTTCTTATATTTTCTTCGGTAGATGTAAGCAGCAACTCTTGGTAATCGAGCGATCAAATCCATTGAATCTTCATAGGTATATAGCCAGTAATCTTTTTTGTTCATTCCTTTCGCATACCCAGCGGCAAATTTGCTTTCGGTTTGTAATGCCATTACCGCAGCAACATACATGGTCATTGGATGCGCGTTAATTGGAAATGCATCAATTACATCAAATACATGCGTTGGAACATGGCTTCTTCTTTGCCAGTTATTGGTAATTTGTTTTACATCCTCCTCTGTTGGAATTTCTCCCACCATCATTAAATAAAACAAACCTTCTGGCAATGGTTCATCACCACCTGGTGCTTTGGGTAATTTGTCTTGTAACTCTGGAATTGAAAATCCGCGAAAACGTATTCCTTCCTGCGCATCTAATAAACTTGTTTCAGTTACCAAGCCAGTAATACCTCTCATCCCCTGGTACACTTGTGCAAGTGTTACATCCCCTATTTTCTTTTCACCGTGTGTTTTAATGATATCTTTAATCTCAGCAGCTGCAGCAGATGCTTTTACACTGAACAGGTCTTTAATCGCTTCCATAAATGCGCCTTTTATTTAATGATGAATGCCCTTTTTAAAATGACGCGTAAAGTTAACTGAAAAAAGGCTTATTTAGGTGCTTTTTTGTACAAATAATACACTACCCAAATAAAAATTAAATTGGGTATCCAAGCGGCCAACAAGGGAGGTAAATTCCCTTTGGTTGAAAAGATAGTCGAAAAGCGGTCGGTAATAATAAATAAAGCAGCAATGACAAATCCAAGGGCCAAATGGGAGCCACTTCCGCCCCTCAATTTTCTGCCCGCGATGATGGCGCCAATTAAGGTTAATAGAAGCACCGTGATTGGAGTTGCATCCCTCCGATATCGCTCAATTTTTAATTCATTTAACCCCTCAGAACCCCTTAACTCCTCTATCTTAATTTGATTAATAAGTTGAAGTGTGGTGAGTTTATCTTTTGTGTATTTATCCTTTTTAATGTCCACTGGTTTAAATGGATACTTTTTTTTCAATTCAGTAGTATAGGTTACCACTTCCTTATTGTCCATTACTTTTCGCTCAATTACTTCGGTTAATCGCCATGCTTTAGTAGCTGTATCCCAAATAATATTTTCTGCCCTTAAATTGTGAATGACTTTGCCCTTGGCTACTTTATAGGAAAAGAACCCGTTGCCTCTATTGTTGGAAGTGTCATACCCATAAATACCTGCATAAGTGAAAGAATCAATTCTGAAATAAATATCGGTAGAAGTAGTTAATAATGCGTTGTAAGTTGAGTGCTTGTCCACAAATGCTGCTTCAAAACTCCCTCGGATATTATTGGCTTTTGGGACAATCCACTGATTAGATACCCATAATAATAAGCCCAATAATGCACCCCCAATCCAATAAGGTCTCAGCCATCTATTGTAGGTAGTTCCACTTGCTAAAATGGCAACGATTTCAGTTTGACCTGCCATTTTTGAAGTGAAAAAAATAACAGCAATAAAAACAAACAAAGGGAATAATAATGCAATAATATGCGGTATAAAACCAATATAATAATGCGTGAAAATTTCACCCGCCGAGAGTCCAGATTTAACAAAGTCATCGGTTTTTTCGCTCACATCTACTACCACTGAAATAACAGCAAATAAAAAAATAGAGAAGAAAAATACTCTCAAAAACTTTTTTAATATATACCAATCTAGTTTTTTCACTCTATATAATTTATAAACGAGTTTTTACTTGTTGAATCATTGCTGTTTTCCAACTACTAAAATCCCCTGCAATAATATGTTTTCTTGCTTCCCCCACCAACCATAAATAAAAGGATAAGTTTTGGATACTAGCCAACTGCAATCCTAAAATTTCATCCGCTACAAATAAATGGCGCATATAGGCCTTGGTGTAATACTGACTTAATTCATTCGGAATACCCGGATCCAAAGGACTGAAATCCTTTTCCCACTTCTTATTTTTTATGTTTATGACCCCCTGTGAAGTAAAAATCATCCCATTCCGGCCATTGCGGGTGGGCATTACACAATCAAACATATCCACCCCCAAATCAATGGCTTCCAAAATATTCCATGGAGTGCCTACTCCCATTAAATAACGTGGCTTTTGTTCCGGTAAATTTTCACAACAAAGTGCGGTGAATTCATACATTTCCTCCTCTTTCTCACCCACGCTTAATCCACCAATGGCATTTCCGACTGCGTTTTTCGCACTGATATAATCGCAGGAAGCTTTTCTTAAATCCTTATTCAATCCCCCTTGTACGATGGGAAATAAATTTTGGGTATGCCCATATAAATCAGGGGTCTCTGCTAAACGGTTAAAACACTTGTCCAGCCAAATATGGGTGAGGTCCATACTTTTTTTAACGTATTCATAGGTGCTAGGTATGGGTGGGCACTCATCAAAAGCCATGATAATGTCAGCTCCGATACTGCGTTGTATGTCCATCACTTTTTCAGGCGTAAATAAGTGTTTACTCCCATCAATATGCGACTGGAAAACAACCCCTTCTGGTTTAATTTTTCGATTATTGGCCAAGGAGAATACCTGGTATCCCCCACTATCAGTAAGGATGGGCTGATGCCAACCCATGAATTTATGAAGTCCGCCCGCAGCTGCTAATATTTCTGTGCCTGGTCTTAAATATAAATGATAGGTATTGCCTAGGATAATTTGTGCTTTTACATCAGCCAACAATTGCTGCTGTGTAACCGCTTTTACGGAGCCAATGGTACCTACCGGCATAAAAATAGGGGTCTGAATACTGCCATGATCCGTAGTAATGGTACCCGCTCGAGCAGCCCCAGTGGAACTCTTATATTCTAATTCAAATGCTAATGCAGCCATAGCGCAAAGGTAAGGTCAAATAGTATTACTTTTGTACTATGATCACTAACCTAACCGTATCAACTATTTTAATAGGTGTCTTTGCCTGCATTATAGCAATACAGCTATTTTACTATCTGTTTTTCTTTATAAGATTGGCCATTTACAAAAAGCCCAAAAAATCGGTGCATGTAGAACACCCCATATCGGTGGTTATTTGTGCTAGAGACGAGGCAGAAAATTTAGCCAATAATTTACCTGGGGTGTTGGTACAACAATATAGCACAACTCACGAGATTGTGTTAGTGAATGACAATTCTGAAGACGAATCAAGGTATTTATTAGATGAATTTAAGAAATCATTTAAAAACTTAAATATCGTTACGCTAACACAGGATGCTAAAATGATTAACGGAAAAAAGTTCCCTTTGTCCATGGGTATTAAGTCAACTAAATATGAAACTTTATTACTCACCGACGCCGATTGTGTTCCTGCCAGTGAAAACTGGATGCAGTTAATGCAAGATGGATACGATGACAATATTGAAATTGTATTAGGGTATGGTGCCTATAAAAAGAAGTCGGGATTGTTGAATAAGCTAATTCGTTTTGAAACATTTCATACCGCTTTGCAATATTTCTCCTACGCCTTAGCGGGTCAGCCTTATATGGGAGTGGGCCGAAATTTATCTTATAAGAAGGAAGTGTTTTTTAAAAACAAGGGCTTCTCTTCCATTAATCAAATGCCGAGTGGCGATGATGATTTATTCATTAATCAAGTGGCAAAAAGAAAAAATACCGCTATTGTAATTGAAAAAGATGCCCATACATTAAGCGAACCTAAAACAACCTTTAATGATTGGATGACCCAAAAATATAGGCACTATACTACCAGCAAATATTATAAAAAACACCATGCATTTTTATTAGGACTTTATGCAGTCAGCCAATTTTTAGTTTACCCGATTTTGATTACTGCATTGATTTTCTCCAAAGAATATATTTTAATTGCGAGTTTATGGGGAGCAAGGTTTGTCATTCAAGGAACGATACTCCGATCAACCATGAAAAAACTAAATGAATTGGACTTATGGCCTTGGTACTTTTTATTTGACTTATGGTCTGTATTTTATTACCTATTTACTTTACCTAGCGTATGGAAAGCACCGAACAAAAACTGGAGTTAATAACTAAATATTTCGCCGACTTCACAAGTAGCCAATTGGCCCAATTGACCGGGCTAGAACCGGCCTATAAAGAATGGAATAGTCAAATAAATGTAATCTCAAGAAAAGACATTGATCAACTTTATTTACATCATGTTTTACATTCATTCAGTATCGCTGCGATTGCAGAATGGGAAAAAGGAACACAAGTCATTGACATTGGTTGCGGTGGTGGATTCCCTTGTGTACCGTTGGCCATCTTTTTCCCAGAAGTACAATTTTTAGCCGTAGACAGTATTGCAAAAAAACTAAAAGTAGTAGATGCGGTTTGCGAAATGGTAGGCATCAAAAACATTACCACTAAACACACCCGTGTAGAGGATATTAAGAATAAGAAATTTGACTACGCAATAAGCCGCGCCGTGGCTCCTTTAAAGGACTTATGGAAATGGGCAGGGCCTATTATCAACAAAAAGCCCAATCAGCCAAACGGATTGATTTGCTTAAAAGGGGGCGACTTACATCAAGAAATTTTCGAGAGCGGTGTGCGTCCTAAAATGATGTCTATTTATGACATTTTTCAGGAGGAGTACTTTAAAGAGAAGTTTATCATTCAGGTGAAGAAGTAGATTTCACTATTCGTTCTCGGCTCGCCACTTAACGCTAAAATTCATAAATGCTAACTAAAAGTCTGAACTCGCACTTCGTGCTCAGACATGCAGACTTTTTTAACGTTAACATTTACAAATTTATTAACGCTATGGCTCGATGTTCACTCATAGCAAAATCTATTTCTTCTGCCATAAAAATAATATGCCCTACCTATTCTAATTAGGTATCTCTAATTTATTATTGGTTCTATTCACATCTGGTAAACGATGGCTTGGGTCAATTTCAATTGATTTTAAGGTGCTTAATGGTTTCGTAGTTTCAAAGGTATAGGTTGGTTGTACCCATTTGCATTCCGGATGAACAACTCTATTTGCATTCCCTTCTGCTAGTTTATTGCCTAACATTAAGTCCAAAGGAACATAATGTAATTCACTGGTGCCGTCCTTGTACTTCACAAGTACTTCCACCGGAGCTGGCATTTTACCAATTCTTTGAATACTAATAATAGCACCTGTTGTAGTGGCTTGAATATCATTTAAACCATAGTCAACCGTTTTAGTACTATTCATCCAATACTCCTTAAACCATTGCAATTGAATGCCACTTGTTTTTTCGGCAACACGCATAAAATCATTCGCATTGGGATGTTTAAACTTCCATGTATTGTAATAGTTTAATAAAATTTTATCACGTACTGAATCCCCAACAATATATCCTAAAAATCCTAGGAAAGTCCCTCCCTTACTATAGGAAGCACTGCTATAGGCAAAATTGGTATTGTAATGGTCTGAATGCGTGCTCATGGGTTCTTCTAAACCACTTTTTGCCAAATTCAAATACCCCATATAGTTTGAATATTGTACTGCTGGCAATTGCGTTTTTGCTCTTTCATTTCCAGCCAATATTTGTGCTTTTTCTCTTTCACTAATAAAAGGAGATGTAGCGCCAAACTCCATATCATATTGATAAGAAATTGCTTCCTCGGCATAACTGGTAAATCCTTCATCCATCCATGGAAATAAACTTTCATTGGTACCTAGTATATGCTGATACCAGCTATGCATCCACTCGTGGAATACCGTACCTAAACCTGGTCCTTTTAACAAAGTAGCCATTGCATATTCCATCCCACCGTCGCCACCTTGAATAAATGAGTATTGCGGGTAAGGATAGGCCCCAAATTTCTTTTCCATATAAGGCAACATTTTTTCAGTCGCCCATAAAACATTCGCCCAAGCACTATCTGCTTTTGCATCCTTCTGCTTATAAAATACATGAAGGGTTAAACCTTTTCTTACTTCCTTGGACAAATGCTTAAATTTATTATCTGCAGCCCAAACAAAATCATGAATATTATTTCCTTTAAAATTCCAAGACTTTACTCCTTGTGCATTGCCTGTAGCTGTTGAATTTTGTAAAACACCTGTTGCCGCTACTGTATAGTTTTGATCGAGTTGTAAGGTGACATCATAGTTACCCCATACGCCATAAAATTCACGGGCAATATATGGATTGGTATTCCATCCTTGGTAATCATATTCCACCATTTTAGGGTACCATTGACTCATTGAAAAACGCACCCCTTCGGCATTGTCTCTTCCGGAACGACGAATTTGCTTTGGTACTTGCGCCTCGAAACTTAGGTTTATTTTAACCGAGGTTTTAGGTAAAATAGGTTGTGTTAATTGTACTTCCAAAATGGTTTCATGCTCCACTAATTGCTGTGCCTTCCCCCCTATCAACACCTGACTAACTCTTTGGTATCCAATTTCCTCTGGATTTAAATTTTGTATACGATCCTTTACACGGGCATCCCAATCAGGTATTTGATCTCCTCTTCGACTTGTAAGCATATTTTTTCCCAATTCACGACTACGAATATCCATTACTGAATTCGGTTGAAATGCATTCCAGTATAAATGGAAATATACTTTCCTTAAAGTGTCCGTACTATTGTTATCATACACAATATCCTCAGTTCCTTTTACAATATTGGTATTTACATCCAATCCTGCTTTAATATTGTAATTGATATGTTGCTGCCAACGATCTGCCTGCGCAGAGGCGAAATTTGAAATGGCCAATAAAATAGCCAAGATCGATAAAACTTTATTTTTCATAACGTGAATTTTAAAACTTCTTTAAAATGAAAATGACCCCCAAATTAGAAAGTCAAATTAAGAAAAATAGTGCATCAAAACAACTGATTGGGATGAATGACTAAGCTTTCCCTTCCACCACAATCACAATCTCCCCTTTTACCTGTTTGGCGCTAAAATGGACAATTAAATTATCCAAGGTATCCGTTACATTTTCCTCAAACATTTTGGTCAGCTCCCGACTCACAGCCGCTTTGCGATCCCCGCCAAAATAGGTGGCAAATAATTCCAAGGTTTTTACCAAGCGCATGGGGCTTTCATAAAAAAGCATGGTGCGCTCTTCATTTGCCAAAGACTCCATTAATGTTTTTTTGCCTTTTTTCAAGGGAATAAACCCTTCAAATGTAAAACGGCTGGCTGGCAATCCACTATTGGTTAAAGCAGGCACAAATGCCGTGGCTCCAGGCAAACTAGTCACTTCCACCCCTGCTGCTTTGCAAGCACGTACCAATAAAAAAGCAGGATCTGAAATACCAGGACTGCCTGCGTCAGTGATTAAGGCAATATTTTTCCCTGCTAGTAATTGTTGCACCAAATGATCCACCACCTTATGCTCATTGTGTTGATGATAAGGCGTGAGTGGTTTTTGTATTTTGTAATGTTGTAATAATTTAGAAGAAGTCCTTGTATCCTCACATAAAATAAAGTCAACGGACTGAAGCACCTCCACTGCCCTAAAGGTAAAATCTTTTAAATTCCCAATAGGCGTAGGTACTAGATACAACATGGTTAAATAAAATAGGGATGACTAAGCTTGAACGAATTCAATTTCAAAATACTCCATTACCGCATTTGCCAATAATTTTTTACTTGCCTCTTCAGCTATTGATCTTGCTGAGGCTTCATTGTCTGCTTCAATTTGTAAAGTGATTTGTTTTCCAACACGCACATCCTGCACTCCACTCATGCCTAAATTATGCAACCCACCTAATACCGCCTTCCCTTGTGGATCTAATAAATCTTTTAAAGGCATTACTTTAATTTGAACTTGAAATAGCATAGAAATAATTTTCTTATTGAGTAATTGTTTTTCGGTACACCAAAGATACTAAGCAATAGCCAATAAAGCCAAATGGGATAGCCAACCACTTATAAAAAACAGCCGTGACTACCACTTCTAAGACCAATAACAATAAAGGAATAATCAGTTTTTTCTTATTGCCAAAGCCTTTCATTGCCAACATAGGCATTTTCATGACCATTAAAAAAGAAACTAACAAAATATATACATACCAGAATAAGGGACTCCCAAATATAAAATTGTGGATGAAAACATTGCCCTGCCAATACATTAATGGAAAGGCAGCGGTTAAAATTCCAATCATCGGAATAGGTACCCCCTTAAAATAAGTGGTCTGCTCGGTATCAATATTGAATCTTGCTAAACGATAAGCACCCGCCATCGGGATTAAGAAAGCACCATACAACAATGCATTGTTATGAGACAAGGCATTCACATCAGTCGCCAATGAAAGTCTTAAAAATTGAAAAACAATAAGTGCAGGAGCTACTCCAAAACTAACTACATCGGCCAAGGAGTCTAATTGTTTGCCCATTTCAGAAGATACTTTTAGCAATCTCGCAGCAAATCCATCAAAAAAATCCATTAAAGCAGCTAGTCCTATATATAAACTAGCATAATACATTTGCGCTGGTATTTCAATAACTACACCCCCATTTTCATCTATTGAAAACATGGCTCCAGCTTGAAATGCTGACACGATTGCCATGCAACCAAAAAAGAGATTAAGTAAAGTGATGAAATTAGGAACTTGTTGTTTCATGAATTTTATATTTATCCCTATTTATTTTTTACGACGCATTAATGCTTCAATTTCATCCGCTTTAATCGGGATGTTTTTAAACAAGTCTTGGTTGCCTGTTTTGGTAATCCAAATGTTGTTTTCAATACGCACACCCATTCCCTCTTCTTTAATATAAATACCTGGCTCCACGGTAAACACCATGCCTGGTTGGATGGGCTCGGTTCTGGTACCTAAGTCATGCACATCAATACCCAAATGATGGGAAATCCCATGGTATAAATATTTACGATATGCTGGATTATTGGGATCCTCATTTTTAATATCTGCTTTACTTAACAATCCAATTTTCAAGAATTGTTTTGTTGCTTCCGCTCCAACCTTATCGGTATATCTTAAAATACTAATGCCTGGCTTTAAAATAGATTTTGCATAATCATGTAAATGCAAACAAGCATTGTATACTTCTTTTTGGCGCTTGGTAAATTTACCATTCACCGGAACCGTTCTTGTTAAGTCTGCATTGTAGCCTCCATATGCAGCCCCAAAATCCATTAAGATTAAATCACCGTCCTTGCATTCATTGTTATTGCTCACGTAATGCAATGTGCGCGCATTGTCGCCACTTGCAATGATACTATGATAAGCAAGGCCAGTAGCTCTTTGAGATAAAAAGGAGTGGTATATTTCAGCTTCAATTTCAAATTCAAAAACGCCCGGCTTAATAAACTGTAACAATCTTCTGAAGGCAACTTCTGTGATGTCAATGGCCTTTTGAATGACCACTACTTCCTCCTTGGTTTTAACACCACGTACCTCTTTTAAAATTTTTGCAGCACGTATATATTGGTGTAAAGGATAGCGCGATTTCATTGCATCAATGAATCGATATTCTTGCGTAAGTACTAAATTATTTTTTCTGTCATTCTCATTGGAGTCTAAATAAATGGCATCTGCTAAATGAATCCATTGTTGCAACATCCCATCTAATACGTCCTCCCAAACAATGGTGGTCATGCCTGAAATCGCAGTGGCTTCATTGGCCCTTAATCTTTTGCCATCCCAAATTTCTTTTAGTTCCTGTGGGCGTGTTAATACCAACACTTCTCTATATGTAGGATCTGGGTTATCCGGAAATAAAACCACCATCGTACTCTCTTGCTCAATACCAGATAACCAAAACAAATCACTATTTTGAACAAACCCATGCAAAGCATCTCCATTGCTTGGAAACTCGTCATTGCTTACAAAAATAGCAATGCTGTTCTTTTGCATTTTGGACACAAAACGTTTTCGGTTTTGAATAAATATTTTGGAATCTAATGGTAAATATTTCATACGATATTATTTAATGGTATTTAGCAAATTGGCGTCCATTTCACTTGCCTGCAAGATACTTAAAAAAATAGCTGATTTATGCAATCTTACCCCAACCAATTTTGCTCTTTTGAGACTGTAAATACGCTCTTGTAAGTGCATTTTCGGGGGCAGATAGGTTTGGATCCTTTTCGCATATCGCATAGGCCTCGTTTTTGGCTTCTTCCAAGGCTTGGCGGTCATTGATGATATTCGCTAATCTAAAGTTGAGTGCCCCACTTTGTCTGGTACCATCAATATCGCCAGGACCTCTCAGTTCTAAATCTTTTTCTGCAATCACAAAACCATCATTGGTTTCACACATAATTTTTAATCGGTTCTTTGCTTCTCTGCTTGCCTTTACACTACTTAACAAAATACAATAACTCTGTTCCGAACCTCTTCCCACGCGGCCTCTTAACTGATGCAATTGTGACAAACCAAATTTCTCTGCACTTTCAATGACCATCACACTTGCATTGGGCACGTTCACACCCACTTCAATCACCGTTGTACCCACTAATATTTGGGTGTCTCCAGTAACGAACCTTTGCATATTGGTTTCCTTCTCTATATTTTTTTGCTTTCCATGCACCATGCTAATTTTATATTTGGGTTCAGGAAAGAAACTTTTTACTTGTTCATAACCCTGCATTAAATCCTCATAACTCATTTTTTCACTCTCCTCAATTAAAGGATAAACATAATAAGCCTGACGACCTTTTGTAATTTCCGTTTTCACAAAATCCATCACACTTGCTCGAGAAGTTTCATATCGGTGTACCGTTTTAATGGGGAGTCTACCTGGTGGTAATTCATCCATCACACTATAATCCAAGTCGCCAAAAGCTGTCATGGCAAGGGTTCTAGGAATTGGCGTTGCCGTCATCACCAATACATGAGGAGGTACTTTTGATTTTTTCCAAAGCTGTGCGCGTTGTGCTACTCCGAATCTGTGTTGCTCATCAATTACCGACAATCCTAAATTCTTAAACTGCACTACCTCTTCTATAATGGCATGCGTACCCACTACAAAATGTATGGTATCCTCCATGAGTCCTTGTAATATTCTTCTGCGTTCTGCCGTTTTGGTGCTACCCGTTAATAAGGCTACTTCCAAAGGCATTTCCTTTAACAATTCACTTAAGCTTGCATAGTGCTGCTGTGCTAAAATTTCGGTGGGTGCCATTAAACAACTTTGAAATCCATTGTCTACAGCTATCAACATGGAGAGTAATGCAATCATAGTTTTACCACTACCTACATCCCCTTGCAATAATCTATTCATTTGAAAACCACGCGCGGTATCCAGTCTAATTTCTTTGATCACGCGCTTTTGTGCACCGGTTAATTCAAAAGGTAGATGGTGATTGTAAAAAGTATTAAAATGTTCCCCTACAATTTCAAATTTATGGCCACGACTATTTTTATGCCTATCTATTTTTATTAAATTCAATCTTACCTGTGCAATAAATAATTCTTCAAAAACTAATCTGGACAAGGCTTTCTTATAATGTTCCTGCGAAGTAGGAAAATGTATTTGTCTATAGGCTTCCCATCTTCCCATTCTGTCTTTTAATAAATGCGCTGGTAAATTTTCAGGCACATCTTGTTCTCTTATTTGTTGAAACAAGGTTTGCGTTAACTTACCTATTTGCTTTCCATTTAATCCTCGGGATTTTAATTTTTCGGTGGATGGATACACGGGCTCTAATAATGCTTTTTGTCCAGCCGTTACCGCCACATAGGGTTCAATTTCAGGATGCACAATTTGTGCACGTCCATTAAAAAAACTCACTCTTCCAAATACCAAATAGGCTTGCCCTTCTACAATACTTTTTTGCACCCAATTAATGCCCTGAAACCAAGCCAACTCTATTTGACCGGTACTGTCTTTTAACTGGGTAACCATCCTTTTGGATCGCTTCTCCCCTATAATGTCAATGCCCTGAAGCACCCCACGCACCTGCACAAAGTCAAAATCCGGGGTTATTTGACCGATGGGCGTTACCTGGGTCTTATCAATATGTCGATGTGGAAAATGGTGTAAAAGGTCGCCAAAAGTGAACAAATTCAGCTCTTTTTTAAGCATATCGGCCCTCAAAGGGCCTACGCCTTTTAGGTATTCAATGGGACTTTGTAAAAGAGATGCTTGGCTCAAAATATTTTTTTTGAATTGGGTACAAATATCCCAAAAAGATAGCAAAAAATGGGGTCTTGTTTCATTATCTTCGCAAAGCTATGGAAAAGGAAATTGTATTGAGTGGAATCCGCCCTACCGGTTTTTTACATTTAGGTAATTATTTTGGTGCCATGCGCAATTATGTGCGTATGCAAGACGAGTATAATTGTTACTTTTTTGTTGCCAATTGGCATAGCCTTACAACACACCCCGATACCAAAACTTTACAAGAAAGTGTATTAAGAGTAGTCGCAGAAAATATTGCTTGTGGTTTGGATCCTGAGAAAGTGTCTTTGTATGTGCAAAGTGATGTTCCTGAAATTGCAGAATTGTATTTGTATTTAAATATGCTAGCGTATAAAGGGGAGTTGGAAAAAACCACTACGTTTAAAGACAAAGTGCGCATGCAACCCGAAAATGTAAATGCAGGTTTATTAACCTATCCTGTTTTACAAGCAGCCGACATTTTAATTCACCGAGCAGTAAAAGTACCTGTTGGAAAAGACCAGGAACAGAATTTAGAAATGGCCCGAAATTTTGCGGAACGTTTTAATCATAGATACGGTGAAACCTTCCCTTTACCTTATGCTTTTAACTACAACAGTGAGTTGGTAAAAATTATGGGATTGGATGGCAATGGCAAGATGAGTAAGAGTGAGAATCAAATGACCACTTTATTTTTAGCAGATGAGGATGAAATGATTCGTAAAAAAGTAATGAAGGCGAAAACAGATCAAGGACCATTAGCCCCTAATTCAGTGAAGCCAGATTATATTCAAAACTTATTTGCCTTAATGGGTTTAGTGAGTACTGCCGATACCGTGAAAAAATTTGAGGACGATTTTAACAATAGCTCAGAGGGCAATTGTATTATTCGTTATGGCGATATGAAAAAACAATTGGCGGAAGATATGGTGAACTTTATTAACCCTATTCGTTCAAAAGCTGCTGATTTACAAAACAACAAAGAACTACTTTTAAAAATAATTCATCAAGGTGCCAACAAAGCAAGAGCGAGTGCTTCTGCTACTTTAACCAAAGTAAGATCGGCAGTGGGTATGAACTATTAAAAACCATTACAACAACTTATTCAAATACACCCTATAAGATTATGGCAAAAGCGACTAAAAAACCTAAACACGTAGCAATCGCTGGAAATATTGGCGCTGGTAAAACTACCTTAACCGAAATGTTAAGTAAACATTATCGTTGGATTCCACAGTTCGAGGACGTGGATCATAACCCTTACTTGACGGACTTTTACGACGATATGCCCCGTTGGAGTTTTAACCTTCAGATTTATTTTTTGCATGGTCGTTTAAACCAAATCTTAGAAATTCAAAATGGAACTGAAACCATTATCCAAGACAGAACCATTTACGAGGATGCCAATATTTTTGCACCCAATTTGCATGAAATGGGCTTAATGAGCAAGCGTGATTTTGATAATTATTTTGGATTCTTTACCACCATCAAAAGCATGGTACAGCCTCCCGATTTATTAATTTATTTAAAAGCATCGGTGCCTACCCTGGTTTCTCAAATTCAAAAAAGAGGTAGAGAATATGAAGAAAATATACGTTTAGATTATTTGAAAAAATTAAATGAATATTATAATAAATGGGTAGAAGGATACAAAGAAGGCCCATTGTTAATCATTGATTGTGACAAGAATAAGTTTGGCGAAAACGACGAAGATTTTGGCGAAATTATCAGCAAAGTAGACGGCATGTTATACGGCCTATTCTAGTTTGCAATAACTACCCGTAGTTATTTGTTGTAATTTCTATTTTTGATTGACTTCTAAATTTTGTTTGGAATGAATAAGATCACACCTGCTATCGTTGAGCAATTTAAACATATTGTGGGTGAGTCCTATTTGCTTACCGATAATGAGAGCATTGAAAAATATGGAAAGGATGAAACAGAAAACCTGTTTTATGCACCCGAAGTAATTGCCAAGCCTCGAACTGCGCAAGAAATTTCCGCTTTATTAAAAATATGTAATGAACATATTATTCCAGTTACGCCCCGTGGTGGTGGTACCGGTTTAACGGGTGGTGCCTTACCCCATTTTGGCGGCTTGGTTATTTCCATGGAACGCTTTAATAGCATCTTAGAAATTGACGAAAGAAATTTACAAGTAACCACCGAGCCAGGAGTTATTACGGAAGTGTTGCAAAATACGGTTAAAGAAAAAGGATTGTTTTATCCGCCCGATCCAGCCAGTAAAGGAAGTTGTTTTATAGGGGGGAATATTTCAGAAAATTCAGGCGGCCCTAAAGCAGTGAAGTACGGCGTAGTGAAAGATTATGTGTTAAATTTAGAATTGGTATTGCCAACAGGTGAAATTATATGGACCGGTTCCAATGTATTAAAGAATGCAACAGGTTATAACCTAACGCAATTAATTGTAGGAAGCGAAGGTACACTGGGTATTGTAACCAAAATTGTATTGCGCTTAATTCCCCATCCTAAGTTTGATTTATTACTTTTAGCTCCTTTTAATTGTATTGAAAAAGCCAGTGAAGCAGTGAGTGCCATTTTTAGAGCAGGCATCACTCCGAGTGCTATGGAATTAATGGAAATAGATGCCATTACCCTTGCCACCAAAATGTTAGACAGTAATGCCATACCTTTAACGGAAGGGTTAGCAGCACATTTAATTATTGAAGTGGACGGCAATAATGTAGAGGTTTTGATGAACGAGATGGAAGCTATTTCTGAGGTATTGGCCAACTATGAAGTTGGTGAATTGTATTTCGCCGACGACGCACAACAAAAAAATGAGCTTTGGAAAATACGCCGAAAGGCCAACGAAGCTTCTGTAATGGCAGGATATACGATTGAAGAAGACACCGTAGTGCCAAGAGCTGAATTGCCTAAACTCATTAAAGGGGTTAAAGCTTTAGGCGAAGAAAACGGCTTTAAAGTAGTTTGTTATGGCCATGCAGGCGATGGCAATTTGCATATTAGAATTAACCACCCAACTATAAAGAAAAGTTTTGAGAGTGCCGAAATGAATCGCATTTTAACAGCATTATTTCAAATTGTATTTTCGCTTGGTGGCACTATTAGTGGAGAACATGGCATTGGCTTAATTCAAAAATCCTATATGCCTGTAGTATTCGATGCAATTTCCTTAGAATTAATGAGAGGTATTAAAAAAACTTTCGATCCAAACCATATTTTAAACCCAGGCAAGATTTTTGATCTAACTCCTTAAATTTTTCACAAATGATCAGAAAAATAATTTTTATGTTATTGGTATTGTTTGCCCTTCAAAAGGCAAACAGTCAAACCACCATTGTCACTTCGCCCGAATTAAATCCAAAGCCAGTATTTTTTGGCGGTGGACTCGTATTGGGAGGAGGCGCTGGTACTTTTCAAATTGGCTTAAATCCTGAACTCGTTAAAAGATATAATGATTATGTTGACTTAGGAGCTGCTGTTAATTTTTATTACGCTTCCTATAAATTCTTAGACAATGGAGGGAATGTAATGTCAAGAACCAATAACACGCAATTAGGGGTTGGTGGTTTTGCTAGAATCTGGCCATTGCAAAAGCTTTTCATTCAAATACAACCCGAATACAATTGGACATTTAGCAGAGCAAGAGATTTTCTTACCACTGGAAATAGTGGAAGGGCAAGCGTAAGTGCCCCTAGTGTATTAACAGGAATTGGCTATGGACAAAGAAGTGAAAATGGATTCTCCTACTTCTCCATTATGTTTGACCTGGTTAATTCACCACAATCTCCTTATAGAATGGGCCAATTGAACGCACAACCCATTTTTAGAGCAGGCTTTGGTATACCTATTCGCTTTCGGAAATCAAAAAATCCCTAAGTCCTTCTACCGACTTACATTCAATTAATCTTGTGCGCCATGATTCGTACATGAACCCTTGTCCATCCATGGTGTCTAATAATTGGATCAATGCATTGTAATAGCCGTTGATATTTAAGATATACACTTGTTTATTGTGAATTTTTAAATTGTTCCAGGTGAGCATTTCAAATAATTCATCCAAAGTACCCATCCCTCCAGGTAAAATAATGGCAACATCACATTTTTCATATAAAAGCAATTTTCTTGAATGCATTGAATCTGTTACAAATAATTCAGTCAATCCTGCATGTTGCGCCTCCCAAGCCAATAACAACTCGGGGATAATGCCAATTACTTTGCCAGTTTCAGCAAGACAAGCATTGGCTATTGCGCCCATAATGCCCTTATTGCCTCCACCATACACTAAAGTAATTCCCGCCTTTGCAAGCATACTACCCAGCTCCTCAGCGGCCAATACATAGGCAGGATCATTGCCTGGCTTTGATCCACAAAAAACAGTCGCTGCTTTAATTTTCATTTTGGGCAATTATATTTAATAGAGTTTTGGCAATTTAACTAAAAAATTGAAAGATTGTTATTACTTTGCCATTACTAATTTAATGAACAATGAGTGCAGGATTATTATTTCTTTTTGTGATCATCTATTTTGCCATCCTTTTAGGGGTTGCAAAAATTACAGGCAAGAACAGCAACAATATGTCTTTTTTTATTGGCAATAAAAATAGCAATTGGGTATTGGTGGCTTTTGGCATGATTGGCACTTCACTAAGTGGGGTAACTTTTGTGAGCGTTCCAGGTGCGGTTGGAAAAGATGCATTTCATTATTTACAAATCACCATTGGCTATTTAATTGGTTACTTTTCCATTGCCTATATTTTACTCCCCATCTATTATAGAATGAACTTGACTTCGATTTATAATTATTTGGAAACAAGATTAGGCTTTAACGCCTATAAAACCGGCGCCTCCTTTTTTATATTGTCAAGAACCTTAGGTGCCACAGCTCGATTGTATTTGGTGGTGAAAACATTACAAGTATTTATTTTGGATAATATGGGGGTACCCTTTTGGGCGACTACCCTAGTTATTTTGGCCATGATTTTATTGTATACCTATGAAGGAGGTGTTAAAACAATTGTATACACCGATACTTTGCAAACATCTGGAATGTTACTTGGTTTAATTATTTGCAGCATTTATATTTTATCCAACTTGCATTTAACTATTCCTGAAGCTTTAACTGCAATGCAAGCCAAAGGACTTGCTACCGTTTTTGATACTGATGTGAATAGTAAATCCTTCTTTTTAAAACAAATTATTGGCGGAGCCTTCATTACCCTCACCATGACTGGACTAGACCAAGAAATGATGCAAAAAAACATATCGGTTAAAAATTTAAAGGACGCGCAAAAAAACATGATCACGATTGGATTTAGCATGTTGTTTGTGATTACTTTATTTTTATTCCTGGGTGGCTTATTACATCTTTTTGCCTCTGCTCAAAATGTAACAGCCACAGGCGACAGCTTGTTCCCTACGATTGCATTGCAACATATGCCTCCCTACTTATCTATTATTTTTATTTTGGCATTGATTTCAGCGCTATTCCCTAGTGCCGATGGTGCTATTACCGCGCTAACTTCTAGTTTCTGTATTGATATTATAGGCATGCAAAGAAAAAGTGATTGGGATGAAGCCAAGCAATCAAAAATCAGGAAAAGAATCCATTTAGGTTTTGCGCTTCTATTTTTGATTATTGTAATGCTATTTAAATGGATAGATAATAAAAGCATTATTGACTTGCTATTGAAAATTGCCTCCTATACCTATGGCCCATTATTAGGTTTATTTGCCTTTGGCATTATTACCAAACGAACAATAAAGGACAAGCTTGCAGCCATTCCTTGTTTTCTTGCACCCATTTTGTGCTTGGGGTTGGACTATCTTCAGCCCTACCTTTTTGGCAATTTCAGAATTGGACAGGAATTACTGATTATCAATGGCCTTTTCACCTTTATAGGTTTATGGTTAATTTCCGCTCCGAATACAGAAAAAAAATAGACATTTGCAAATGGAATTTATCAATCCAATTGCACAAACCTATATTGATCAATTTAGCCATGCCACTCCTAGTTATTTAAAGGAAATGTATGAGGCTACGATCGTTGCTCATGCACATGCACATTTGCAAAGCAGTTGGCATCAAGGAGGATTGCTTAGTTTTATAAGTAAAGTGAAAAAACCTAGCCGTATTTTAGAAATTGGCACTTTTACCGGATTTAGTTCGCTTTGTTTAGCGGAAGGACTTGCTAATAATGGCCTCCTTCATACCATCGAATTAAGAGCGGAGGATGCACATACTGCCAGTACCTATTTTGACAAAAGCCCATTTGCCCATCAAATAAAAGTACATATAGGGGATGCAAAAGCAATTATTCCCACCCTGCATGAAAAATGGGACTTGGTATTCATAGATGCTGACAAAACTGGATACATTGAATACTATGATTTAGTATTACCACAATTAAATATGGAAGGATTGATGATTGTGGACAATGTTTTATTCCATGGCGACGTTTTAGAGGAAAAGATAGTGGGGAAAAGTGCTAAAGCCATTCAAGCATTTAATGAATATGTGCAGCAGGACAATAGGACCGAACACACCATTTTGACGGTGCGGGATGGTCTAACCTTAATTAGAAAAAAATAACATGAAAAAGATACTCTATTTTATTTTGCTTTTTACCGCTCCAATGGTTACTATGGCGCAATCAGAAATCGCAAAAGCCTATATTCAAAAGTACAAGCATATCGCTATTAAAGAAATGAAGCGCACTGGAGTACCCGCTTCTATTACGCTTGCTCAGGGGATTGTGGAATCGGCCAGTGGGGAAAGTAATTTAGCAAAGAATGCCAATAATCACTTTGGAATAAAATGTAAAACGGAATGGACGGGAGAAAAAATTTACCAGGACGACGATACAAAAGCGGAATGTTTTAGGGTCTATCCTGATGCGGAGAGCTCCTTTATTGACCATTCTAATTTTTTAAAGTACCGTCCCTATTATGCTGCCTTATTTGAACTAGACCCCGTGGACGATTCAGCTTGGGCTTATGGATTAAAAAAAGCAGGCTATGCCACTGAAAAGGACTATCCTACTAGCTTATTGAAAGTGATAGAAATGTATGAATTGTCCCAATATAATTTCCCTGAATTAGTGGCAGAGGATGATTCTGTAGCGAACGCAGTGGAACAGCAAAAAGTAAACGCTCCAATTATCGCAAGCAAGGACACCATCACAAAATCAACTGTAAATAAAGACAGCGTACAAAATAAATTATCAGCTACTGTCGCGCTTAAACCAATTATTGACACAAGCTCAAATAATATAGCACTTAATAATATAAAGGGCATTGTGGCTAGCGATAGTGCCAACAGTAGCAATAATATAATTACGCCAATGAAAGGAATTGGGAAGCTCGTTGAAAACAAAACTGTGACAGCCTCAGCCAATACAATAAGCAATCCTACTAGCAGTGTAAATAATACCGCTAACAATACGACTCCTGCTATTACAAAATATCCACAGAATGACAAATTCAAGATTAATCAAATTTCCGCTGTTTGGGCAATTGCTGGACAGTCCTATTTAGCCATTGCGGATAAATACAATATTCCTTTGTATAAACTATTTAGAAACAATGAAATTGAAGCAATAGATATTGTCCAATATGATCAAATTGTTTTTTTAAATGAAAAGAAAAACGAAGGTATGAACAAAGTGCATGTTGTAAGGAAAGAGGAGACCCTATACGAAATAAGTCAAATGGAAGGAGTTAAGCTCAATATATTGAAAAATTATAATCAAGAAATTGATCTTGCCAATTTAAAGGAAGGTATGGTACTTTATTTATTCAAAAAACCTGCAGAGGTTGTTAACAAAGATAGTAACGACAATAAAAATAAAACGGAAAATAAACAAGCGCCTACTCCTGCAAAAACAGACGCTGCAACTGAAAAAAAGAAATCAAGTAAATTTAAATTATTCTAGCATGTCCAACATTAAAGTATTAGATAAAGAATTTGAGCCTTATTTAAGCGAACAACTCATTCAAGAAAAAATAACAGCACTCGCTCAGCAATTGAATGAAGAGTATGCTGGCAAAAAACCTATTTTTCTTTCTATCTTAAATGGATCATTTTTATTTACGGCTGATTTATTTAGACAAATTACCATTGAAGCAGAAGTTTGTTTTATTAAGCTTGCTTCTTATAAAGGAACCATCTCCTCGGGCAATGTAATTACTGCCATTGGCCTTGACGCCAATGTAAACGGCAGAGATGTAATTATTTTGGAAGATATTATTGATACGGGAAAAACGCTGCACCATTTTTTACCACAGTTGGCATCTAGCAATCCTAGCTCCATTAAAATTGCTGTGTTATTGAATAAAACGGAAGCCTTGGCCTATCCCGTTAAAGTAGATTATACTTGCTTTGACATCCCAAATAAATTTGTAGTAGGGTACGGTTTAGACTATGATGGACTTGGTCGAAACACCCGTGCAATTTATCAATTAAAGTAGCGGCCAAAAGAATATTAGATCCAAATAAAAAAGAGGGAATTTTTATTCCCTTTCATAATGACGTTTAAAATTTTTACAAAAATTTATAAACGATAGAGATAAGTAAAAAAAATCAAAAATAGTATAATAAAAAAAAGAGGGAATTTTTATTCCCTCTTTTTTTTATTTAAACGCTTCCTTTACGCGATCGTAAAAACTCTTTTCCCCTTTTACTGGCTTTGGCTTAAAATTTTCACTTACTTGCATTTTTTCCAATGCCGCTTTCTCCTCCTCACTTACCTGTTGTGGCGTCCATATATTCACGTGGATTAATTGATCTCCTTTTGCATATCCTTGCACTTCAGGAAAACCTTTTCCTTTTAACCTAAATATTTTACCGCTCTGCGTTCCTGCAGGTATTTTAATTTTTGCACGACCATCAATCGTATGCACTTCCACACTGGCTCCAAATATGGCATCCGGAATGGTAATGTATAAATCAAAGGCTACATTTAATCCGTCTCTATGCAATGACTCATGTGGCTCTTCTTCAATCATGATGATTAAATCACCTGCCATGCCACCACGCTCTCCTGCATTCCCTTTTCCAGACATGCTTAATTGCATTCCATCCTGCACTCCTCCTGGAATATCAATTGAAATGGTTTCTTCACCATAAACGCGACCTTCTCCTTTACAGGAAGTACATTTAGAGGTTACCGTGGTTCCTTCTCCATTACAGGTATGACAAGTATTTACCGTTTGCATCTGCCCCAAGAAAGTATTGGTCACTTTTCTTACCTGGCCTTGCCCATTACAAGTACTACAGGTTTGTACACTATTTTTATCCTTAGCGCCATTGCCCCCACAAGTGGTACAAAGCACATGCTTTTTTACCTTTACTTGCTTGGTCACCCCATTGGCGATTTCTTCAAAATTTAATTTTAGTTTAATTCTCAAATTGCTCCCTCTTTGTCCCCTTACTCTTGCACCTCCTCCACGGGATCTTCCACCTCCACCAAAGAATCCACCAAATCCTTCATCCCCAAATATGTCCCCAAACTGACTAAAAATATCATTCATGTCCATGCCACCCTGGAATCCACCACCACCACCACCGGTTCCAGGACCAAATGCCTGATGGCCAAAACGATCATACTTTGCTTTCTTGTCACTATCACTTATTATTTCATAAGCTTCTGCTGCTTCTTTGAATTTTTCTTCCGCAGCCTTATCGCCAGGATTTCTATCTGGGTGAAATTGCATGGCTACTTTACGGTATGCTTTTTTTATTTCATCCGCGGAGGCAGACTTGCTTACTCCTAATATTTCGTAATAATCTCTTTTAGACATATGCGTTTATTTATTTGCCTACCACCACTTTGGCAAAACGAATAATTTTTTCATTTAATAAATATCCCTTGGTTACTTCATCAATCACTTTTCCTTTTTGCTTATCATCAGGCACTGGTACTTCAGTAATGGCCTCATGAAGTTCAACATCAAAATCCTTGCCAATACTTTCCATCGGGGTTAAACCTTTAGCCTGCATGGTGGTGCGAATTTTATTAAACACTAACTGAATGCCCTCTTTTTGAACTTCGATATCATCGGAAGTATTAAATTGTTTTTCTGCTCTATCACAGTCATCCAACACATCCAATAAGGAAACGATCACATCCTTGCCAGCAGTTTGAATAAGTTCCATGCGTTCTTTGGCAGTGCGTCGCTTATAATTGTCAAATTCAGCCATTAAACGAAGGTATTTGTCCTTTTGCTCCGCCAGGTCTGCTATTGCTTGGTCAAGCTCGCTAATGGGTTCATTTCCCGCTTCTGGGGCATTTTCTGCTCCATTTTCAAGGGTTTCTTCTGCCGCTGTATGATTGATGTCTTTTTCTTCCATAATTTCTGGTGTTAATACCTATTTCGAGCAAATATATTGCCAAAGCCCTAAAAGAGCAAAATTGACATTAAATAGGCCTAAATGGAACAAGTTGTCAGTCATTCCCTGCCTATCTTTGCCCTATGACAAAAGTGTATCTCAACAGAAGGATTACCCAAAGGATTGCCCTAGGACATCCTTGGATTTACAATAACGAAGTGGACCGTATCGCGGGCCCCGTGCAACAAGGGGATATTGTGGAAGTATATTACTTTGATGGCCAATTGGCAGGCAGGGGCTATATTAATCCTGAATCCCAAATTATTATCCGTTTATTGACCCGCAAAAGAGAGGATATTACCGCCGCGTTTTTCCTTCAAAAAATTCAAGCAGCTTGGGACTATCGCAAACATTTGGGATATACCGAAAACTGTAGATTGGTTTTTGGAGAAGCCGATGGTTTACCAGCACTCATCATTGATAAGTTTAACGACTATTTTGTAATGCAAACACTTTCCTATGGTATTGAAGTTTGGAAGGAAGCGATTGTAGCAGCAATAACATCCATATTTAATCCAAAAGGGATTTACGAACGCAACGATGTACCAGTTAGAGAATTGGAAGGACTCGCACAACAAAAAGGTTTTTTAACCGATCCCTTCCCTACCGAAATTATTATTACAGAAAATGATTTACAGTTTTATGTAGATATTGAAACTGGACAAAAAACAGGTTACTTTTTAGACCAACAGGACAACCGTCGTGCCATTCAACATATTGTAAAGGGGGCCGATGTTTTAGGTGCATTTACCTATACAGGGACTTTTGAAATTCATGCAGCCCATTATGGTGCAAAATCGGTGTTAGGAATTGACATTTCAGCATCTGCCGTGGAGCAAGCCAATAAAAATGCAGCATTAAATAAGTTAGACCATATTGTGAAGTTTGAAGCCATGAATGCTTTTGATGTTTTAAAGAACTGGGGCAAGCAAGGCAAGAAATACGATGTGGTGATGCTGGATCCACCTGCCTTTACAAAAAGTAGAAACAATATAGACAAAGCGGTAACTGGTTATAAAGAAATTAATTTACGCGGCATGCAGCTACTGCGCAATGGTGGATTTTTAGTAAGCTCTAGTTGTACCAATTTAGTGAGCCCTGCATTATTTTTAGAGACCATTGAAATGGCGGCACATGATGCAAAGAAAAGAATTAGACAGGTAACTTATCAGTCTCAGTCCAGCGACCACCCTATTATCTGGGGCATGGAGAATACACACTATTTGAAATTCTTGATTGTAGAAGTTTGCGATAAATAAAAAAGGGGGCTATATTTTATTAGCCTTATATCATGACGTTCAAAATTTTTGATAAAATTTATGAACGATAGGGAAAATGAAAAAAATCAAAAAAAGGTAAATAAAAAAAGGGGCTATATTTTATTAGCCCCTTTTTTTATATCTAGCAAGAAGCAACATTTCAGTTTAATGTATTTAATACATTTTGTATTGCCGCAAAGTCAGGTAAGTCCCCTGGAGTTGCACAAACTTCTTCGTATTGAACTACCCCTTCTTTATCAATTACGAAAGCTGAGCGTTTGCTCACTCCTTGCATTTCAAAGGCTGGGAAAACTTCATACAATACATCAAATGACTTTGATGCAGTTTTATTAAAATCGCTTAATAATGGGAAGTTTAACTTTTGCTCTTCTTTAAATTTTCCTAGAGTAAAAATAGAGTCTACCGAAATACCCAACACTTGCGCATTGGCATTATTATAGGTACCAATATTGTCTCTAATGCTACATAACTCAGTAGTACATACTCCTGTAAATGCTAAAGGGAAAAATAATACTACTACATTTTGACCTTTAAAATCAGCCAAAGAAGTTGCTTTTTTGTCTGTGTCAAATAAGGTGAATGCCGGTGCAGGCTTGCCAATTAAATTACTCATTGTATTTGTTTTTTATTTTGTGCTTAATATTGAAAGCAAAAGTATTAATGTTTACCCATGCATAATATATAAATTACTTAACTACTCCTTTTTTTTCTCTTTTCGAAAATTCAGTTACAGAATCCATTAAAATTTTAAATTCTTCTGGATGCGTTTTTAGGTAGTCTATTTGTTGATAAAAGGCAACGCGATCTATTTTATTTAAATCGAAAATTTGTTGGTAAAATTGCACATTCTTTTTAGTATTCCTCCAATTTGAGTCAATTAGAGAAACACGTGCATAATGCTCGTCGGCATTCATCAGCTGCCATACGACTACTTTCATTTTGTCGATTGGAATAGTTTTAGCCTTGTTGTCTTTAGAACTACATCCTATCATGACCAACAATAGTAGTAGGTAACTATGTTGTTTTCTCATTCTAATTTGTCTTTATACTTATTCAAGTTGGTTAAATCAATTACTGCCATGGTATTAATTAATTGCTTTTTCATAGATTTATTGGCATTACTAAAAATGCCTGCAATTTCGGTATACTTACCCTGCATTAAAATAGGAATAAGCATGGTGTTGTTATTGTCCTCCTGCACTTCCTGCATTGTCATTAATGAATTCAGCACTACCCCTCTTCCTATTTCAAATTTATCTGCCATTTGATCTAACCCTTCTCTATAATAGGAATAAATGGCATCATGTACTTTTTCCATCCCCCCTTTTGTTAAATTGTCAATGAACACAAATCGATTCCTTTGACCATCAAAGGACTTCCAGCCATTAATCCCGGATGCTTCAGGTGCATTGTACACAATATTCAAAGCTTTAGCGAAATAGGGCGCCCCGCCTTTTAAGGTATATGAATCATAATCCAATCCAAGAATAATATAAATATAATAAGCAAAAGTGGCTGTTAAATTTGCCTCCAATGGGTCCGTCCCTTGCACCTTATTTTCATTAAATTCAATGGGTTGAGATAATTGATATTTAAATGTAAAATTGGGATCCTGCATATTCAAAATTGGCGTAGTGTAATTTGAATTTAAAACAGGCCTGTTGGACACGACACTTAATTTTGCATTATAAACACCAGGCGACGACTCAGATTCAATAGTAATATAAAAACTACATTCAATTTTTTCTTCATTACCATAGCTATCCTGTGTCCACTTTCTTTGATTAATAAAATCTTTTAATTGCGTTTTTAATTGTACAAAAGTTTTGGGATCCACTTGATTGTCTACCTTATCACTTTGTATTGAAACTGTTGCAGACAATTCTTGCGCAGTAGCTTGATTTACTAAACAGTACAAAATCAGTAATAAAATTAAACACTTACGCAACATCATATAATGGTTTGATACCCTAAAATACAAAAACGTCCTGAATGTTTGAAGTTTCAGGACGTTTTACTATTGATTTTCAGGAATTAACGATAAAGATCCGTCTCTTCCTTAGTTCTGTAATAAATTTTATCATCAATAAACTCTGCAGTCGCTAAAATTGCAGGATTTGGCATGCGCTCATAAGCTTTAGAAATTTCAATTTGCTCCTTGTTCTCATGAATTTCCTCCAAGCTATCCGTATGACTAGCAAATTCTTCTAACTTAGAATGTAATTCTTCTCTAATGGAGATGTTAATTTGATTTGCTCTTTTTGCTATGATAGAAATAGACTCGTATAAATTTCCAGTTTTAGCTTTTAATGCTTTTAAACTTTTTGTTTCTACAACTGCAGGTGTGTTTGCACCCATGTGCCTTCTTAGTTTACTCATTTCTTTATATTTAAAAAATTATCAGTTTGTTTTTTTATTTTTTTTGCTTCAGGCATTAAAGGACTATCGCTAAATCTGTCCACAAAATCATTATACTCCTCTATTACTTTTTCATAACGATCTTTTTGTTTGTCTGCAAAACTGTTTTCAGCAAATTTGTAATATGCTTGAACAGTCAACAGCTTGTACTTGTCTGCATTTTTCGAATCCGGATAATTATCAGACAATAACCCATAAGATACAGCAGCAGCACGGTATAAAGCTAAATTATCATACAGTGTAGCTGTTTTGTAATCCTTTAATTCTAATTTTTCACGACAAGCATCAATTACCTGCGTTGCTTCTTTTACTTTTTCACTCGTTGGATGCGCATCAATAAAAGCCTGCATGGTTACGATTGTCTTATTGGTCGTTGTTTGATCTAACTCCGCTTTTGGTGAACGTTTATAATAGGTATACGCCCTCAAAAATTCCACATCTGCAGTTTTAGGACTATTTGGGAAATATTCTACGAAGGTTTTGAATAAGTTTTCTGCATTATCATAATCATCATCATAGTAATATGAATTGGCAAATTTCAAATACAATTCCTCATACCTTGGTGTACCTTTTACAAACGGCATTACGTTCTCAAAGAGCTGTTGTGCATTTCTGTACTTTTTTGCCTCATAATATTTCTCTGCCATGCTTACCTTATAGTCAATATCCTTGTTCTTTAAAACTTTTTGAAATTTTGAAGTACAAGAAGATAAACTAAATAACACAAAAAGGGCTACAATAATTCTATTCATACAGGGTGGCAAATTTAACTAATAATCGCCAATTTATGGCGAAAAAGATTGCGAATAAAGGCTTTGACGTTAAGAAATCGCTAAATCGGGCTTGATTACCAATAATTTAGGTTAAAAACCAAAAACCCCCGCCTTTTGAGCGGGGGTTTCATATCATTAAAGAAAAGGACTACCCTTCTTTATTCTCGTCTAATTTAGCCTTGATTTCAGCTAAAGCGCCTAAGTCACCTAAAGTGGATTTCTCTACTTTAGCTTGAATAGACTTAACCGCTTTCTTTGTCTTTTCAGTCTCTACTTTAGCTTCTTTCTTAGCTGCTTCTTTTTCTTCTACAATGTTTTGCTCCCAGATTCTAGCATGAGAAACAACAATTCTCTTTTCATTACGATCAAACTCGATCACCATGAATTTCGCTGTATCTTCCGCTTGAACTTGTTTACCATCTTCTTTTGCAAGGTGACGGTTAGGTGCAAAACCTTCTAAACCATGAGGCATTTGTACAATAGCACCTTTATCGTCCTTGCGAACAATGGTACCATCATGAATAGATCCAATTGCAAAAGTTTCTTCTAATTGGTTCCAAGGATCTTCTTCTAATTGCTTATGACCTAATTGTAATTTTCTGTTTTCTTTGTCAATGTTCAAGATAATGATGTCGATAGACTCACCCACTTTCACATACTCAGAAGGGTGATTAAAACGCTTCAACCAGCTCAAATCGCTGATGTGAATCATTCCACCAATTCCTGATTCTAATTCAACAAACACACCGTAAGGAGTGATGTTTTTCACTAAACCTTTATGCTTGCTGTTTTCAGGGAATTTATTTTCGATTGCATTCCAAGGATCTTGTGTCATTTGTTTAATGCTCAAGCTCATTTTACGTGCATCTTTGTCTAATGTTACCACTTTTGCTTCATGCTCATCTCCTAATTTGAAGAATTCTTTAGCATTGATTGGCGTGTTCGCCCAAGTGATTTCAGAAACGTGTACTAAACCTTCAACACCTGGTTGAATTTCTAAGAACGCACCGTAATCCTCAATGTTTACTACTTTACCTTTTACAACACTACCTTCTGATAAGTCGCCTGGTAATACATCCCATGGGTGTGGAGTTAATTGTTTTAAACCCAAGCTGATACGTTTTTTGTCATCATCAAAGTCTAATACAACCACTTGGATTTTTTGATCCATTTTAACCACTTCACTTGGATGAGAAATTCTACCCCAAGAAATATCCGTGATGTATAATAATCCATCTAATCCACCTAAGTCCATGAATGCACCAAAGTCAGTGATGTTTTTAACCACCCCTTCTAACACCTGGCCTTTCTCTAATTTACTCATGATCTCTGCACGTTGTGCTTCGATATCACTTTCGATTAATGCTTTATGTGATACAACGGCATTCTTAATTGTTTCGTTAATCTTAACAACTTTAAACTCCATTGTCTTACCTACGAATTGATCATAATCTGTAACTGGCTTAACGTCAATTTGAGAACCTGGTAAGAATGTTTCCATACCAAATACATCAACGATTAAACCACCTTTTGTTTTGCTTGTAACTAAACCAGTAACTACTTCACCAGTTTTATGTACTTCCATAATTCTTTCCCAAGCACGGTAAATACGAGCAGACTTACGGCTTAAGTGAAGATTACCATCGCGGTCTTCTTTTTCTACTACCATTACTTCTACAGTATCACCAGTTTTAACACCATTGGTGTCACGGAATTCATTCAATGATACTAAACCATCACTTTTAAAACCAATGTTTACTACAACATCTGTTTTAGTTAAAGCAACTACTAAACCATTCATGATTTCTCCGTCATTGATTTGTACGAAAGTGTCATCATACACTTTGTCATACTTTACTCTTTCAGCTTCAGCATAATGACTCACATTACGTTTGTCTACGCTCCAGTCGAAATCGTCGTGTGCAGTTTCTACAACTACCTCAGGTGCTTTTGTTGTCGCAGTTGCTTCGATAGCTGTAGCGCCATCGAATTCCTGTGCGTCTGCGTTTAGGTTTTTTGAAAATAATTTCATAATAAAACCGGCGTTTTTAAACCGGACGGCAAAGGTATCAAATAAAGCCAAAAAAAGGCCAAAAAAGGGCTAAAAGTTCAAGGGTACCGGAATTATAACTTATTGATTTTCAATAAGAGAATGCGCCATTGGCGCATTCGATGCAGGAGAGGAGTAGCATTCGATGCAGGAGAGGAGTAGCATTCGATGCAGGAGAGGAGTAGCATTCGATGCGAAGCAAGCTACCTGTTTAGGTTTACTGCCCTGCCATATGCTGCGCTGCCAGCCATCCGCTGGTCCATGCATGCTGAAAATTAAAACCTCCTGTAATGCCATCCACATCCATCATCTCACCAGCAAAATGCAATCCAGGAACCAATTTACTCTCCATGGTTTGGGCATCAATATCTTTTAAATCCACTCCCCCGCAGGTAACAAATTCTTCTTTGAAAGTGGTTTTCCCTTTAATGTCTAAAGTAGTACGCGTTAATAATTGAATAAGTACTTGCTGATTGGTACTTTTTAAATCGGCCCATTTTGTATTTAATGCAATACCGGCTTCCCCTAATAAAAAATGCCATAAACGTTGTGGTAATTCAAATGGATTCTTAGAACCCATTTCTCTTTTTCCAAAATCCATTCTAAAATTGATCCATTCCATTTTTAAGGTGGATTCATTAAAGTTGGATGTCCAATTAATTTGAATGGCACCTTCATAATTTGTTGCTGCCATTTCTCTTGCACACCATGCCGATAATTTAATGGCTGCAGGTCCACTAATCCCCCAATGGGTAATTAACAATGGGCCTACTTCAAAATTTTTGTTCCCACGCCATTGTATACTCGCCCTATCCACTGCCACGCCCATGAGTGTGGTAATTTTTTTATCTACGGTATTGAATGTAAATAAAGAAGGTACAGGATCTACAATGGTATGTCCAAAATTGGTCAACCATTTTAATCTATCTGATTTCAACATACCCCCTGTTGCTAAACAAATCGCATCGGCCTGTATTGGTTCTCTTCCTTGCAATTGTATGCTGAAATTTTTTTGAACTTTATTTTCTTTATTTTCATTTCCTTCAGTAATGTCAGTACTCCAATTGTTATTCTGCACATCCAACACTTCATGTTGTGTTAATACTTGAATTTTATATTGATGTACTTTTCTTAAAAAACAATCAATAATGGTATCCGAACTATTGGTAGTGGGAAACATCCTTCCATCTTTTTCGGTATGGAGTTCAACGCTATTATTTTTAAACCACTCAATGGTATTTTGAGTAGCAAATTGATAAAATGCTTTTTTTAGAAAACGCGTTCCACGTGGGTATTTTTGTAAAAGCATTTCTATATCGGGGCAAGCATGCGTTACATTACAACGTCCGCCACCACTCACTTTTACTTTTGATAATAGTTTGTTTGTTTTTTCAAGAATACTAATTTCCCAATGGGGATGCAATTCCGCAATTTGTATGGCACAGAAAAATCCCGCAGCTCCACCACCTACTACGATTATTTTTTTCTTTTCCATATCAATTTAATTACGGATGAAGCTTTTTGATTTACAGTCAAATTTTTTGTGTTGGAGCAATGCTTTACACATTAGTAATAGGAACTATTCAAATTTTGATTTGCTTTTTCAGCTGCTTCAATAATAGAAAAATCCGATAAGATCAATGCCTTTCCAGCTTTCACACAAATATCATGTTCAAAATGTACCGATACTTTCCCATCCTGTGTTTTCACGGTCCACCCATCCTCATCCGTGAATACTTTATGTGTACCCATATTAATCATTGGCTCAATGGCCAATACTAAATTTTCTTGCATCTTTAATCCAGTACCACGCTTTCCATAATTGGGCACTTGAGGATCCTCATGCAAATCTTTGCCAAGGCCATGACCAACTAATTCACGTACCACCCCATAGCCATGATTTTTTTCAGTATGCTCTTGTATTGCATAACTAATATCACCCACTCTATTATTCACTATCGCTTTTTCAATCCCCTTATACAATGATTCTTTAGTGACCTTAACCAATTCAATAGCCGCTGGATCCGCCTCCCCTAAAATAAAGGTATACGCATGATCCCCATGCCAACCGTCCAGTATCACGCCGAAATCAATAGAAATAATATCACCGTCTTTTAATGGGGTTTTGTTGGGAAAGCCATGCACCACTACCTCATTTACAGAAGCGCAAATATGGTGCGGGTAACCATGATAATTATAAAATGAAAGGGTTCCTTTATGGTCCTTCGCAAATTCCATGCACAACTTGTCAATGTCTAAGGTGGTCATTCCAGGCTTCAATACTTTTGCCACTTCAGTCAAAGTCCTACTCACCAACATTGCCGATTCCTTCATTAAGGCAACTTGTTCTTCCGTTTTAGTGTACATCATAATTCCCCATTTATTGCTAAAAAAACAAACCTGCCTTTATGGGACAGGTTTGTAAATATAAATCTTTTAAAAAATTAAATCCCAGAATTAACAATACCGTTTCTACCTTGAACACGTCCCGAACTCATTAATCCATCATATTGACGCATCAATAAATAGGTTTCAATTTGTTGTAAAGTATCTAAAATCACCCCTACCATAATTAACAATGAAGTTCCTCCAAAGAAGGTACTGAAACCTGGAGTTACATTTAATCTTTGTGCAAATCCTGGTAAAATACCTACGATTGCTAATAAAATAGCACCTGGTAAAGTAATTCTATCCATAATTGCACCAATATAATCAGTTGTAGGTTGACCTGGTTTCACACCTGGTACAAAACCATTGTTGCGTTTTAAATCCTCAGAAATTTGCTTTGGATTAAAAATTAATGCAGTGTATAAAAAGGTAAATCCAATGACCATTACAGAATAAATTATCATGTACCATACATTACTATGGTCACTGAATATTCTAATAATTCCTTGTGAAGATTCCATTTTAGTAAATGAAACTAAGGTTGGTAAGAACATAATTGCTTGCGCAAAAATGATTGGCATAACACCCGCGCTGTTTACCTTAACAGGTAAAAATTGACGAGCACCACCCACTTGAGCACCACCAATTACTTGCTTAGCATAAGTTACCGGGATTTTACGAACCCCTTGTACCAATACAATCAAGCCCATGATGATGGTAATCAAAACAGCTATTTCAATTAAGAATATCAATAAACCACCGCCACTTTTTTCACTTTTGGTACCGAATTCTAAAATTAAAGATTGAGGTAAACGTCCTAAGATACCTACCATGATGATGATAGAAGTACCATTTCCTAACCCTTTATCTTGAATTTTTTCACCCAACCACATTACAAATAAAGTACCTGCAGTTAAACAAATTACAGTAGACAACCAGAAATAAGGTTGAAATTCCATAATCAATGCACCTGAATAAGTTGGACTATTCAAATAAGCAACGTAGGCTCCTGCTTGGAAAGCAGTTACAATCACTGTTAAATATCTTGTCCATTGGTTAATTTTATTACGGCCACTCTCTCCTTCCTTTTGGATTTTTTGTAATTGAGGTACTAGAATAGTCATCAATTGCATAAAGATAGAAGCAGAGATATAAGGCATAATTCCCAATGCCAAAACAGATGCTTGTGAAAAAGCACCTCCAGCGAACATGTCAAAAATGCCCAATAAACCATTGCCTTGACCTGAACTTTGTGCTTTTGCTAATTCAGTAGGATTGATTCCTGGCAATGTGATTTGTGCGCCAATTCTATAAGTTAATACAAGTGCTAACGTAACTAAGATTTTACTCTTAAGCTCGCTGATAGCCCAAATATTTTTTAATGTGTCTATTAATTTTTTCATCAGAATTTAGTTAATGTACAGTAGCGTTTTTAAGATAAAAAGACGCATTGGTCACGCGTCTAAATATACATAAATTTTATTAGATAATTTCAATAGTACCACCCGCAGCAACAATTGCATCCTGTGCTTTCTTGCTTGCTTTGTTTACTCTAAAATTGATCTTAGATTTTAATTCGCCAGTTGCCAAAATCTTCACTAAGTCAGTGCGTTGGATCAAACTGTTCATGTATAAATTTTCTGGAGTAATTTCGGTGAAACCGTATTTTTCAATCAACTGATCTAATTGACCTAAGTTGAATACAACGTACTCTACGCGATTAATGTTTTTGAATCCACGCTTTGGAACACGACGTTGAATAGGCATCTGACCACCTTCGTGTGCCATTTTGCTTTTGTAACCAGCACGAGACTGACCACCTTTGTTACCTTTTGTAGAAGTACCACCTTTACCAGATGCTTCTCCTCTACCAATTCTAATTGCTTTGTGAACTGAACCTGCTGCAGGTTGTAAATTGTGTAATTTCATTTTTGTTGATTTTTACTTGCGGGGAATCTCCCCTCGCTTTAATGAATATAGATGAAATAGTTGCTTATATGATAAGACTAAGCTACTTCTTCTACTTTTATTAAGTGAGCAACTTTATTAACCATACCCAAAATCTGTGGAGTTGCCTCTACTTCTTTTGAAGCATTTAATTTCCTCAAACCTAATGCGATCAATGTTTGTTTTTGACGCTCAGATCTGTCGATGCCGCTTTTCACTTGAGTGATTTTAATTTTTTTCATCTTTAATTATTTAACACGTAATTAATAGATAGTTTTTCAACTATCCGTTAAATACTTTTGATAACTTAATGTTTCTAGTTTTTGCAACTTGGATTGGCTCACGTAATAAACCTAATGCTTTGATGGTAGCTTTAACCACGTTGTGTGGGTTAGCAGAACCTAAGCTCTTAGCCAAGACGTCAGTGATACCAGCGCTCTCTAATACAGCACGCATGCTACCACCCGCAATTACACCGGCTCCGTGTGCAGCTGGCTTGATTAACACCTTTGCAGCACCTGATTTACCTAATTGATCGTGCGGAATTGTTCCGTGCATAATAGGCACTTTCACTAAATTCTTTTTTGCATCCTCAATACCTTTTGTAATAGCTTCTTGAACTTCTTTGGCTTTACCTAATCCTTGACCTACAACGCCATTTTCGTTACCTACTACTACTAAAGCTGAAAAGCTAAAAGTACGGCCACCTTTTGTTGTTTTAACTACACGGTTGATAGAAACTACTTTTTCTTTTAGTTCCA
>CANKWR010000015.1 GCA_947487525.1 Bacteroidota bacterium | reverse complement strand
TATTATGCGCAGTTTAATAAAGTGATTTCCGTAAAAGGAGAAGGAACGGTAGAAAGTATTTATGCAGATTTAAAAACAGAAATTGACGCTAGAATTTAAATAAATTCTATTTATAATTATTAAAAAAGAAAAAAGGATCAACAATTGTTGATCCTTTTTTTATAGATGGGTTGATAAATTTTTTAATTCGAATCCTTAAATATTTAAACCACCACAAGCGCTTATAACCTGTCCTGTGATATAGCTACTCAAGTCACTTGCTAAGAATAGGGTGGTGTTTGCAATTTCATCTGCTTTGCCAAAACGGCCCAATGGTATTTTATCTAAAAATGCTTTACCCGCTTCCCCCTCATTTAAATAGTGGGTCATGTCGGTTTCAATAAATCCAGGTGCGATGGCATTGCAACGAATATTTCTGCTTCCAATTTCTGCAGCAATAGATTTTGTAAATCCAATGATACCCGCCTTGCTTGCAGCATAGCTACTTTGACCGGCGTTCCCACGAATACCAATAATGGAGCTCATATTAATAATGCTTCCGCTTCTTGCTTTCATCATTGGTCGAATCACCTGCTTGGTCATATTGAAAACACTCTTCAAATTGGTTTCCATCACCTCATCCCATTGTTCGGGCGTCATGCGCAATAATAAATTGTCTTTGGATATTCCTGCGTTGTTTACGCAAATATCCACGGTGCCAAAGGTAGCTACTACTTCATTTACGAAAGTTTCACAAGCGGCGAAATCTCCCGCATTGGCTTTATACGCTTTTGCTTTAACGCCCAGCTTTTCTATTTCCGCTACTAGGCTACTTGCTTTTTCTGCACTGCCATCACTTACATAAGTAAATGCTACATGCGCTCCTTGTTCTGCTAATTTCAAAGCAATGGCTGCACCAATTCCCCTTGCTGCTCCCGTTACAATTGCTACTTTTCCGTCTAATAATTTCATCATTTTCTATTTTTAATAAACCAATAGGTATGCATTAGTATAATACTAATATTTACAAAGATAACGGGATTATCCTGTTTTAAAAAACCATAAGCAATCCAGAGTAGGCTTCCCGCACAGTTTACAATGCGTAATTTTTTAACATCCTGTATGGCGAAAGAGCCTACCACCACCGCTGTTGCGATCCATCCTAAAGTTGCTATCATTTATTTTAATTCAAAGTGTATATGTTTTAATTCCTCAATCAACTTGCGTTCATTTGATAAACGAGGTACTTTATGTTGTCCTCCCAATTTGCCTTTTCCTTTTAACCATTCATGAAAACAACCTTTTTTTACAGCAATCACCCGCGGTAGTTCAAGTGCAATGTTTTTATGTCGTTTTGCTTCGTAGTCACTGTTCAACGCTTGTAAATTTTTATCTAAGCAAACGGTAAATGCAGTCATGTCCTTGGGTGCTTCTACAAATTCAATAAGCCATTCATGCGCACCTGTATTTGCATCTGACATGTAAATAGGTGCAGCCGTGTAGTCAACAAGGGTTACCCCAAATGTAGTACAGGCATCACTAATTGCTTTATCGGTATTGTCCGCAATTACTTCTTCTCCAAATGCGTTTATGAATTGCTTTAATCTTCCAGAAACTTTTATTCTATAGGGTGCAAGGGTAACAAACTGAATGGTATCACCTACTAAGTATCTCCATAAACCCCCGTTCGTACTTACCACAATGGCATAATTTTTCCCCAATTCCACTTTGTCTAATCCAATGGTGCGTGGCTTTTCTTTACCATATTCTTCAATAGGCATAAACTCATAAAAAATGCCATGTTCCAAAAATAACAACATGCCCTCTTGGTTGATTCTATCTTGTGCAGCAAAAAACCCCTCACTTGCATTGTATATTTCTACATAATTACAATCCGGGCCAATGAGTTTTAAAAATTCATTTTTATAGGGGGTAAAAGAAACGCCTCCATGAATATATAATTCAAAGTTGGGCCATACTTCTTTGATGTTTTGCTTTCCGGTTATTGCTAAAATTCTTTTTATCAACACCATGGTCCAGGTGGGCACTCCTGCTATAGAAGTTACATTTTCTAAAATTGTACTTTGTGCCAAGCTTTCAATTTTAGACTCCCATTCATCCATTAATGCAATGGACAATTCTGGTGTTCTTATAAAGGAGGACCAAAAGGGAGAGTTTTGTAATAGCACAGCACTTAAATCACCATATTGAATTTGGTCTTTGATGGGGTGCACCTGATGACTTCCTCCAATGACCAATCCTTTTCCTGTTAACAAATCACTTTCGGGAACTGCATGATAATAACTAGTGAGTACGTCTTTGGCAGCTTGAAAATGGTTGTCCTCAATACTTTCCTTGGTCATTGGAATGAACTTGCTTTTATCATTGGTGGTTCCACTGCTTTTGGCAAACCATTCTACCGGCGTATTCCATAAAACGGCATCAGTGCCATCCATGATTGGATCAATATAAGGTTTGAGGTCCTCATATTCGTGTATGGGAACTGCTTCCTTGAATTTCCTAATATTAAAAATTTCGGAAAACTGATATTTACGTCCAAATTGCGTGTATTGTCCATGTGTAATGAGGTCTTGCAATACTTCGCGTTGTGCTGCAATGGGGTCATTAACCCAATGCTCTATTCGCGAATAGCGAAGGCGAGCCAGTCTTGACAATGCGGGACTAAAAATCTTCATAGGCGTTACACAATATACGCCATACCCTTAAATAAACTAGCTTTTTTGGCCCATTTCGATGATCCAATCCTTGCGCTTTAATTCAAAGTTGGTTCCTAAGTATAATCTTCTCACATGCTCGTCCTCGGCGAGTTCTTCGGCCGTGCCGTGTTTAAATATTTTCCCCTCAATCAATAAATAGGCACGATCACAAATGGACAAGGTTTCGTTTACATTGTGATCGGTAATTAAAATACCAATGTCTTTTAATTTTAAACGGGCCACTACGGATTGTATATCTTCCACTGCGATAGGATCCACGCCAGCAAAGGGTTCATCTAATAAAATAAATTTTGGATCCACCGCTAACGCACGTGCTATTTCGGTTCTTCTTCGTTCACCACCGCTCAAACTGTCTCCATTATTTTTACGTACATGATGTAAATTAAATTCATCCAAAAGGGACTCTAATTTTTTTTCACGTTCCTCTTTATTTAAATCGGTCATTTCTAATACCGCCATGATATTGTCTTCAACCGATAATTTTCTAAATACACTTGCTTCCTGAGGAAGGTAACCCAAACCCATTTGAGCTCTTTTATACATGGGTAGTTTGGTAATATCTTCTTCGTTTAAATAAACACAACCTTCATCGGGGGCAATCAAGCCCACCACCATATAAAAAGTAGTGGTCTTTCCTGCGCCATTGGGTCCCAATAAACCCACAATTTCACCCTGCTTCACAGAAATGCTTACCTGGTCCACTACGCGTCGGTTCTTGTACTGCTTAATGAGTTTTTCGGTATGTATTGTAAGTTTCACGCTGATTATTTATACAAAAATAAGGGTAAATGTATCTTTTGCACCTTTCGGTTATCAATATTAACTATTTTTGCAAACTATTGTTTTAAAAATTAGTATATGCACGTTACAGCACATTTGGCAAAGGCAAAAGACACTTTAGTTTCATTTGAGGTATTACCGCCTTTAAAAGGACGTACTATTTCATATATATATGAGCACTTGGATCCTTTAATGGAGTTCAAGCCTTCTTGGATCAATGTTACCTACCATCGTAGTGAAACCATTGTTCGAACAAGCGCTGCTGGAATAGAGGAAAAAGTAGATGTGCGCAAACGACCAGGTACGGTGGGTATTTGTGCAGCCATTATGAACCACTATAATGTGGATGCAGTGCCACATATAATTTGTGGCGGGTTTTCAAAAAGAGAAACCGAAGACGCCTTGATTGACTTACAGTTTTTGGGCATTGACAATGTGTTGGTTTTAAGAGGGGATGCAGAAAAAGGCCAAAAAACATTTGTGCCAGAGCACAATGGCAATAAGCAAGCCATTGAATTATTACAACAAGTGGTGGGTTTAAATAAGGGTGAATACCTTGATCAAGAAATTGTGAATGGCAGTAAAACTAATTTCTGCATGGGCGTATCAGGCTATCCTGAAAAACATTTTGAAGCGCCAAGCATGGATTTTGATTTACAAATCGCAAAACAAAAAGTGGACGCAGGTGCACAATATATAATGACGCAGATGTTTTTTGACAACAAAAAATATTTTGAGTATGTGGATGCATGTCGAAGCATTGGTATCAATGTGCCAATCATTCCAGGTTTGAAACCCATTACCAATAAAAAGCAATTGACCGTTTTGCCCAATATTTTTTATGTGGACATTCCTGCAGACCTGCGCAATGCAATGCAAAGTGCCACTACCGAGGAGGCTTGTGAGCAAGTAGGTACAGAATGGCTTATTCAACAAAGCAAGGAACTAAAAGCTGCTGGCGTACCGGTATTGCATTATTATACACTCGGCAAGCCAAAAGTGGTTAAGGATGTTGTAACTGCTGTATTTTAACAACGCTATTTATTGTTCGTAAACTTGGTTTGTAAAAAATCATTAAACTGCTCAATGGTTAAATCCTTGGCAATGATTTTTTTATCCTTATCTAATAAATAATAAGTTGGTGTTTTTACTATTCCATACAACTGTCTAATGGTAGTGGGCCTTTTTTCGTTAATTTCTCTGTTGAGATCTTCGTCGGTTTGATATCCATTTAACCAGCCCTCTAAATGATGTTCACTGATAAAACTTTTCCAAGCGGTTAATTCTTTGGCATTAATATTCACTGCAAGTACTTTAATGTCCTGATTTTTCCAACTTGCTTGGTAAAGTGAATCCAACTTAGGAATATCTTCTTTACAATGTCCACAAGTGGGGTCCCAAAATGCCACAAAAGTGTAATTGGCCTTTACATTATGCAATGCAAAACGATTGTCTTGTACATCGTTTAAAACCAATACAGGAGCCGCTTTCCCAAGCTGATTGCTTAATAAACTATAGTAACGATCACGCAATGATTTTTTAGAATTTTCATTCAACAATACGGTATCTCCGGCCAAGAAGAATTTTTCATACAAATGCACAAACACTTTGTCCTGTCCCATAAATTCAGGCGCTATGTATTTGTTGGTAAACTTAAACAACAAGAAGGTATAAATTTCTTTTCCAGTTTTTGCAAAAGTCAACATGTAGTCCAATTCATTGATGATTGAATCAGGCTCGCGTGAAATATAATTTTTAAAATATTCGTCTACCTTATTTTCAAAAAAAGGTGTTCTAACCAAACGATTGTCATTAAACATGACTTTGTCCCAATAGTGTTTTTTTACATATCTATACGGATAAAGTGAATCTGCTTTTCCATTTACTACTGGAATACTAGGCGCTTCGGGCATATCCATCGTGTTTAACAAAAAACTCATCATGGAGTTGGGATTGGCCTCGACAAATAATTTCTTTTTTTGTTTGATTAGTTTGTCCTTCGTAATATAGGCTTCTTTATAAACAGTAGAATCTTTAGCTGTTTTTGCATTTTTATAATTTTGTTCAATTTCGCCTAACTGCACATACATGCTATTCACACCCTTCGAATAGCTTTGGAACAATTCATTGTCCTTGGAACCCTGAATGTTTATATTTTTTAAATCTAAAGTATCGGCAATGATTTTAAACTGCTGTTTGTCATCTACCAATAAATCAAATAGGATACTCATTTTAGGAGACACCACAAAATAGATACCGGGTGTTAATTTATCTTTTGATTGAAAAATACCTTCACTTTTTTCATTCAATATACAGGAATCCGCAAACACTTTACTATTGCCATAATGGGTTCCTAAATAAATTTTAATATTTTGATAAGGCTTTAGGGTTATTTGAATTGAATGACCCCCCCCTGCCGCTGTGCCAACCGTATTGGTAATTTTTTTTGGTTGCGCAACAACGCATAAAGGAAACAACAAAGCCGCTATTAACATCTTTTTCATGTTGTAAAAATATAAATTAAAATGACAAGTTAAATTATAGGCGCATTTACTTTAAATATAGTTTGTGTGGAGTACCTTTGTTCTTGTGAGAAAATTCAAACAAAAACCGGTTCTAGAAAAAGTCCTTATTGAGGATTATGCGGCCGAAGGCAAGTCCTTGGCAAGGGTGGATGGAAAAGTGATATTTGTAGAGGGTGCGGTGCCGGGGGATGTAGTGGATATTCAGCTTCAAAAAAACAAAGCCGACTGGGCGGAGGGATTTGCCAAATATTTTCATAGTTATTCCGAAATAAGGGTAACTCCTTTTTGTAGCCACTTTGGGGTATGTGGTGGTTGTCAATGGCAAATGCTGCCCTACGAGCATCAATTAAAATACAAGCATAAACAGGTAGTAGACAATCTTACTAGAATTGCCAAAGTGCCTTTGCCCGAAATTCCTGCCATATTGGGTGCAAGCCCTACCGAGGGGTACCGCAATAAGGTGGAATATACTTTTGCTACCGAAAAATTTATCCCCTTCGAAGAATTTAAAGCAATGAAAGCCGCGGGAATCGAACCCGATAAAGCACCAGGTGCAGGTGGTTTTCATGCGCGTGGATTTTTTGAGAAAGTAGTGGAGATAGACACTTGTCATTTACAAGTGGAGCCGACGAATTTAATGAGAAAGGCGGTGGTTAATTTTGCGATTGAAAACGAGATGCCTTTTTATAATATTAAACAACATCAGGGTTGGTTGCGCAATATGTTTGTCCGCAATACCACCAATGGTCAATGGATGGTTAATTTGATACTGGGTTATGAGGATGTTGAAAAAAGAGAAGCCCTATTGAATTTATTATTGCAACAGTTTCCTCAAATCACCACTTTATTGTACACCATTAATACCAAGCGCAATGATAGTATGCAGGACTTGGTGCCGCAGGTGTTTTTTGGAAAAGGGTATATCACAGAAAAGCTGGAAGATTTTGAATTTAAAATAAGTCCAAAATCATTTTTCCAAACAAATTCAAAACAAGCGGAACGTTTATACCAAGTAACCAGAGAATTTGCTGAACTAACAGGAAAGGAAGTGGTCTATGACTTGTATTGCGGCACGGGAAGCATTGGTATATTTTGTAGCAAGCAGGCAAAAAAAATTGTGGGGGTAGAATTTGTAGCCGATGCCATTGAAGACGCAAAGGAAAATGCACAAGTGAATCAATTAAAGGATACTGCTTTTTTTGCGGGGGATGTAATTGATATTTGTGATGATGCGTTTTTTGAAACCCACGGAAAGCCCGATGTCATTATTACGGATCCGCCTCGTGCAGGGATGCATGAAAAATTGGTTCGTAAGTTGTTAGAGATGGAGGCACCCATTATAGTATATGTAAGTTGTAATCCTGCAACACAGGCCAGAGACCTTGCATTGTTAGATGAAAAATATACAGTGACCAAAATTCAACCGGTTGATATGTTCCCACACACACTACACATTGAAAATGTAGTTCAATTAAAAAGAAAATAAAATGAATCAATTTAGGCCTACTGGATTTAATGTCCTGCCATTGGTAATAAAAAACTTGCTAATCATTAATGTATTGTTTTTTTTAGCACAAAATACCCTGAACGGCCCAAGCGTTGACTTTTTCTTTGAAAACACTTTTGCGCTCCATGCTTTTCAAAGTGATTTATTTAAGCCCTGGCAATTATTTACCCATATGTTTATGCATGGGGACCTTGGACATATTTTTGGCAACATGTTGGCCTTGTGGATGTTTGGTGCTATTCTAGAAAATATGTGGGGACCTAAAATGTTTACCTTGTTTTATTTTTTATGCGGAATTGGCGCAGCCCTTTTGCATTTGGGGATTGTAACTTATGAATTAACCAATGGCTCTATACAAGCATTGGCCAATATTAATGTTCCAATACTAGGCGCAAGTGGGGCTGTATTTGGAATTATCATTGCCTTTGTATATCTATTTCCGAATACGTATATCTATATCTATTTTTTCCTTCCTATGAAGGCAAAGTGGTTGGGTATTATTTACTTTTCCTATGAATTATTTTTTGCTTTAAGAAATTCACCCACCGACGGTATTGCAAGGTGGGCGCATGTTGGCGGTGCCGTGGTGGGATTTATTTTGGTATTTTTTTTAAAACGCAAACACAATCGATATTAAAACAAATTCAATGCAATCAGAGAAGAATGAAAAACCATTATTGGGCGCTGACAACAATGCTTTAATTGCTTTGTTGGCCATTAACCTGGTTGGTTATGTCATGTTGGGATTAATTAAGGTGGTTTTTTATTTAGAGAGTTTACCCTTGCCTCAATTTTATGCGCAAATATTAAATCCATTTGTTTTAGATCCAAATTGGTTACAACACCCATGGTCCTTATTTACGTATAATTGGATACATGATGGTTTCTGGGTTTTATTTGCCAATATGATTTGGTTAACTGTATTTTGTAATGCACTTCAATCCAAAGGGGCGAATAAGCATATATTTCCGATTTATTTTTATAGTGGATTATTGGGTGCACTTGTTTTTATTGTAACGGGTTCCAATCAACCCTTATTGGGTGCGGGCGTTAGTGTAACTGGCATTGTTATTGCAAGCGTGGCTATGATTCCAACCTACAAATTATTGACCAATCTTGCGGGCGGTATTCCAATATGGTTATTGGGTATTGTTTTTGTGGTATTAGAGGGCTATTCATTATTGGCCGAGTCCCTCGCCAATAATATTGCTATTGTGATAGGTGGCTTATTTGGCCTTATCTATATATTGTTATTAAAAAAGGGGAAAGATTTGGGGAAATGGATGCATCAACTATTACATTTGGTGAACAATAGTTTAACCCCCAAAAGCTAATGGCCCAAAAAAAGAAAACCTCCAGGACAAGAAGCCTAGGCAAAAAAATAATCATTGCCTTAAATATCCTTGTTTCTATTTTAATTATCTATCCTATTATTTTTACCCCCCTCCATTTTATTTGGGTAAATGGTTTTCTGGGTTTAATCATGCCCTATTTATTAGTGGTGGAATTGTTGTTTTTGTTTTTTTGGTTAATTGCAAAACCAATCCTATCCTTAATTTCTTTGCTTAGTTTAATGATTGGTTGGAATTTTGTGTTTACGATTATTGGATTTCATCCCGGATTGGCTTTCCCCAAAAACAAAAAAGAAAATACATTAAGAATTATCAGTTGGAATGTGCGTGGGTTTAATGGCGTACAAAACAACACCTCTTTGAAATTGCGCACCCAAGAAATTGCTTATTCCATGTTAAAGTGGAATCCGGATATTATTTGTATGCAAGAGTACAACACAAATGAAAGAGTTGGCGACATCGCCAATCATGCGCAATATTTTAAAGAAAAATATCCATACTCCTTTTTTTCCAAGGATTATCAAACTCAGGAATTTTCTTATTCCTCGGGCTGTATCATTTATTCAAAGTATAAAATTATACAAGCCGAACGTTTTGGATATAAGAACAAAGAAAGCCTTATTGCTGCCACTATTTTAAAAGGAGATGATACCATTCGTATTTTTACGACACATCTTGCCTCCTTTAAGTTCAAGCAACATGATTTTGCTGCCATTGACGATCCTACCAAAAATAAGTGGGGGGTGATCAGAAAAATGAAACATGCATTTGAGGAAAGAGCCAGTCAGGCTGAATTGGTGTATCAAAAAATAAATGAAAGCCCTTATCCAAGTATTCTTACTGGCGACTTTAATGATGTTCCCAGTTCCTATACTTATCGTAAAATTTCAAAGGGGGGTTGGCAGGATGCTTTTTTACAAAAAGGATTTGGCATTGGTGCCAGTTTTTTGGGACTGAATCCCACTTTAAGGATTGATTATATATTGGCTAATCCAAAATGGAAGATCAGGGCATGGGAGCAAACCGATGAAAATTTAAGTGATCACCAAATGATTATGGCTGATCTTTTGTTAATCAAGTAAGCTAAGTGATTTTTGAGGGCATTTTATTAGCAAGCGTACCGTAAAATAAAATATCTTTGTGTCCACATTATGGCACTAAAAATTTACAACTCCCTTACCCGTCAAAAAGAAGTGTTTGAACCCATCAATGCACCCTATGTGGGTATGTATGTTTGTGGACCTACAGTAAGCGGGGAAAGTCATTTAGGCCATGCACGTCCATTTATTACTTTTGACGTGGTATTTCGCTATTTGTTGCACAAGGGATATAAAGTGCGTTATGTACGTAATATTACCGATGCGGGTCATTTTGAAGAGGAAGGAAAACAAGCGGAAGATAAAATTGCTACTAAAGCAATATTGGAAAAATTAGAACCCATGGAGTTGGTGCAAAAATATACGCACTTATACCACTGGGCCATGGAACAGTTTAACAATTTGCCACCTAGCATCGAACCCACCGCCACAGGTCATATTGTAGAGCAAATTGAAATGATCAAAACCATCATTCAAGATGGCTATGCTTATGAAAGCAATGGCTCTGTTTATTTTGATGTAATGAAATACAATGAGGATTTTTCAAAAAAGAATCAGCCTTATGGAATTTTAAGTGGTCGTAATTTAGAGGAGCAATTGGAAACCACCCGTGAGTTAGAGAATCAAGAAGAGAAAAAAAATAAAGTGGATTTTGCTTTATGGAAAAAAGCGCCGATTGAGCATATCATGCGCTGGCAAAGCCCGTGGGGCGAAGGTTTTCCGGGTTGGCACATTGAGTGCTCGGCCATGGCAACAAAGTATTTAGGCAAACGTTTTGATATACACGGCGGAGGAATGGACTTGCAATTTCCACACCACGAATGTGAAATTGCGCAAAGCAATGTTTGTAATCACGAAATTCCTGCACGTTATTGGATGCATAATAATATGATTACCATTAACGGTCGCAAAATGGGCAAGAGCTATAACAATGTGATTAAGTTAAGCGAATTATTTACAGGCAATCACCCTGAGCTCACACAGGCCTATGCGCCGATGACCGTGCGCTTTTTTATATTACAAAGCCAGTATCGCGGTACATTGGATTTTAGCAACGAAGCTTTACAGGCATCTGAAAAAGCATTGAAGCGTTTAATGGAAGGGTATGAGTGGTTGAAAGCGCAAAGCTTTACTGCGGGTGCGTTGGCGACGGATGCAATATTAGATACGCAGTTAAAAACATGGGCGACTGAATTGGAAACATTCATGGACGACGATATCAATACCGCTAAAGTGTTAGCCAATATGTTTGAAATGCTTCCAAGTATTAATTCTTTAAAAGACAAGCATATTGCATCGGATGCGGTCAGTGGCGACACATGGCTGTATGTGCAAAGTCAATGGACTTTATTTATAGAAAATATTTTAGGTATTAAAGTGGAAGCTGGTGCGAATTTGGAACAACTTAAAAGGGTGATTGATTTATTAATTGAAATTCGCAAGGATGCAAAAGCAAGAAAAGATTTTGCTACCAGCGACAAAATTAGAAATCAATTAACCGCCATGGGCATCCAACTAAAGGACGAAAAGGATGGATCTATGTCTTATACCTTCGATTAAAACAGGTATATACAAACATTTCAAGTATTTATTCATTGGAATAGTAGGCAGCTATTAACTGGTACCAACAGCGCAAGTGTGGTGGGTGTTGAAGTATTGACTAAAACCTTAGTGGTCACAATCATCCGCATGTGCATGGTTGTGGACTCTACAGCGCATGTGGTTGTTGATGTGTGCGAATACAATTAAAAAAGCAGCTGGAAACAATAAATAAAGCTCAACCGATCTAAATGCCATCCGACTAAACATTAATGCTATGCCAATACTAAACAGTATAATTGGTTTGAAAGAATGGTGGTGTTTTTTATAACCGTGATACAAAGAGTAGGCGCCAATGGCAAAAGACAATAAGATCATGCCAAATTCAAACTTAAAATTGTGCAATATATTAATGCCCAACAAGGGTAAGCTGCTGAAAAATAAAGGCAATAAAGCGCAGTGTATTGCGCAAGCCAATGAAGCTCCAATGCCAATTGCATCCCAATTCCAATTTTTAAACATATTGCAAAGATAGGGCAACTAAAATAATATTACCTTTATACCTGCAAAGGAACAATCCTTTTAAAATCGTTTATATGTCCAAAAAGCTCATTACCTATCTCGTGTTTTTCACCGTTTTATTACTTGCCTTTTTCTTTTTTGTTTTTCAAGGAACTGATAATTGGAAGGTAAAAATGCCCACTTTAAGCTATGTAAAACCCTTTCATTTTACCAACCAGGATGGTCAACCAGTGACAGATGCCGATGTATTGGATAAAATTACGGTGGTGGAATACTTTTTTACTACCTGCAAGGGCATTTGTCCAAAGCTCAATACCAATATGAAGGAAGTGTATTTGCAATTTAAAGACGAGCCCGATTTTCAAATATTATCTCATACCTGCAATCCTGAAATCGATTCGGTACCCGTATTAAAACATTATGCAGACTCTTTAAAAGTGGATACCAAAAAATGGATTTTTGTAACGGGGCGCAAGGATAGTTTATACCAAATGGCAAGGGGCTCCTATTTGCTCGATGACCCTAAAAACAATCTTGAAAAAATTGAGGATCAGTTTATACATACCCAATTTTTTGCATTGGTGGATCGCAAAGGAAAAATTCGTGGTAAAATTTATGATGGCTTAAAGACCATTGAAGTGCAACAACTTAAAAGAGACATTTCTAGGTTGTTAAAAGATAAATAATAATGTATGATTTTTGTAACGGGCGCAACTGGCTTAGTGGGTTCGCATTTAATTCAATCCTTAGTAGAAAAAGGCTTATCGGTGCGTGCCATTTATCGAAATAGCATTCCTGTTTTTAAACATGCCGATCAAGTCAACTGGGTGAAAGGAGATTTGCTGGATGTTACTAGTTTGGATGAAGCAATGCAAGGGGTGGTGCAAGTGTATCATTGTGCAGCTATTGTTTCATTCGCTCCAAAGCAAGCTGCTACTATGTTACAAGCCAATATAGAGGGCACTGCGAATGTAGTGAATGCTTGTATCCAGCATACAATAAATAAGTTGGTTTATGTAAGTTCGGTTGCTGCGCTAGGAAGAATCAGAGAGGATGGGGCCGTTAATGAAACCATGAATTGGACACCCGAAACTAGTAATAGTATGTATGGCAAGTCAAAATATTTAGCCGAGATGGAAGTGTGGAGAGGAATGGGCGAAGGATTGAATGTAGCCATAGTCAATCCAGTAATTATATTAGGGGCAGGTGATTGGAACAAGGGGTCTTCTGAAATATTTAAATCGGCATACGATGAGTTTCCCTGGTACACGAAAGGCGTGAGTGGGTTTGTGGATGTATTGGATGTGATTGATGCAATGCAATTATTAATGCAAAGTGATGTACAAGGACAGCGTTATATTATTAGCGGCGCCAATAAACCGTATCAAGAAATTTTTGCCCGCATCGCAACTGCATTTAATAAACGCCCTCCCCATAAAAAAGTAACTCCATTACTAGCGGCCATTGTTTGGCGCTTAGAGGCATTCAAAGGAATGATCACGGGCAAAGCACCCCTTTTAACCAAAGAAACGGCTGCAACGGCCCAAGCGGTGGTTCATTTTGACAACACCAAGTTCTTAAATGCTTTTCCGGCATTTAAATATATAAGCATTGATGAAACAATTAGCAGGGTGGCAGCAACGTTAAAGGAGTTGCATCAACTAAAATAGGCGCCACTTTTATTTCTGCTCCATTACCTTTTTCCAAAGTTCAGGGATACGTTTAATCCAAACATATTCTCTACGCTTAATGCTTGCATCTTCGGCAGGGAATCCCATATATATTTTATTGCCTTTGATAGAGCTTGGAACACCTGCTTGTGCCAAGACCACTGCATTTTCTCCAATCGTTAAGGTCTTACCCACTCCTACCTGCCCCCAAAGGGTTACGCCCGCTTCTAGTTTAACACCCCCAGCAATACCCACTTGTGCAGCGATTAAACAGTTTTCGGCAGTTTGGGTATCATGGCCAATATGTACCATATTGTCAATTTTGGTCCCCATGCCAATTTTTGTGTCTCCACTTACTCCGCGGTCAATGGTACAACCACATCCAATTTCTACTTTATCTTCTAACACCACTCTACCACAGCTCAACATTTTTTTATACCAGGCAGGTCGATTCTTTTTAGTATTATAATAAAAAGCATCACCACCAATCACCGTGTTGGCTTGTATGATAACTTCATCTCCAATTATTGTATCTGCTAAAATAGTTACCCCAGGATAAATGATGCAATTTTTTCCAATGCGCACATTGTTGCCAATAAAAACATGGGGCATGATTACTGTTCCTTCCCCCACTATTAAGTCATCACTAATTGCTTTTTCATTAATGTGAAGTGGTTTAAAATGCTTTATTATGGTTAAATAGGCTTCAAAAGGATCTGCGCAATACAATAATGCTTTCCCACTAGGTATCATCACTTCTTTATTATTGATAATAATGCAGCTAGCTGCACTATTTAAACAGGTATCATAATATTTTGGATGATCAACAAACACGACATCTCCTTTTTCTACTTGATGAATTTCATTCACTCCAGTAATTTCTAGTTGATCATTTCCAATAATTTCTGCTCCTATTAATTCGGATAACCATTTAATGGAAACGGGTGCGATAAGCTGCATATTTGTGTTTTTTGGCCTAAATCAAAGGTAACGAGGGTTTTTTGTAAAAAAATTTTTTTCCCGTTTTTCTCCTGAAAATTATGACTTCAAAACAGTGAATTCAACTTAGCATGCTGATTGTAAAATATTGTTTTTAAAAAATTGCAATCTCTTGAAATCCTTTATTTACAATAGTTTCAGCGAAGTGAGAAATTAAATCACAACAAAAAATTTCTAAATTATTCATTAAAAAGTGTCATAAAATAAATTTATTTGATGTCCTATAAAGGACCCATTTGTGGATAACCCCAAAAAATTTGTTTAAAAAAATTTTTGAATTAGGATAAAGTATATTTAATATTGTTATGGGAATTCTATTCCCGTACTTACTAACCCATCTATATACGAGGTCCCACATCAGTGGGACTTTGTTTTTTTAGACATACCAATTGATGCAATACTACTTATTATATAAACCCTTTCAGGTGCTTTCTCAATTTACTTCCGAAGGCGGTAAAAGATGTTTGAAAGACATTATTGAAGTAGAAAAAGACGTTTATCCGGTAGGAAGATTAGATTATGATAGTGAAGGTTTATTGTTGTTAACCAACGATGCAAGCATCAATCATCAATTATTACATCCAAGCTTTGAACATCAAAGAACCTATTGGGTACAAGTGGATGGAGCCATCACCATGGCTGCAGCAAATGCATTGTCAAAAGGGGTGATGATTAATATTGATGGTAAGCAATACCAAACAAAACAAGCCACCGTAAAACTATTGCCCGATGATCTTCAAGTGCCGGATCGCAATCCACCGATTCGATTTAGAAAATCTATTCCAGCCACTTGGGCTGCCATAACGCTCACGGAGGGAAAAAATAGACAGGTGCGAAAAATGTTTGCGGCTGTTGGATTTCCCGTATTAAGATTAATAAGGGCACAAATGGGCAATTATACCATTTCTACAATGCAACCTGGAGATTTACTTTCTTTGACAGCACAAGAAGTAAAAGCAGGCTTCTTTCGCTAATTGCTCGTTAAGTTTTACTTTTGCGGTATTAATACCATATCAATGAGTCAAGATTTATCAGAACAAGAGATTATTAGAAGAGAAAAGCTCCAAATTTTAGAAGCTGCGGGCATCAATCCATACCCAGCGCCATTATATCCTGTTTCACACTATTCAGCGGAAATAAAGCAAAACTTCTCAGAAGAAACTAAAGACAACTATGCTTCGGTTTGTGTTGCGGGTAGAATTATGAGTGTGAATGACAAGGGCAAAGTGTTATTTGTGAAAATTCAGGACAACGACGGCATTTTCCAGCTATATATAAAGAGAGACGAAATTTGCCCCGACGAGGACAAGACTTATTGGGAGGTACTTACTAAAAACGGTATGGACCTAGGGGATATTATAGGTGCAACAGGTTATGTATTTATTACCAAGACGGGCGAAACTTCTTTACATGCTAGTACGGTTACTTTATTGGCAAAATCTTTAAAGCCATTGCCGGTAGTAAAGAGAGACGAGGAAGGAAATACATTTGATGCGGTAACCGATCCAGAGTTCAGGTACCGTCAGCGTTATGCCGATTTAATTATCAACCCAACTGTAAAAGAAACATTCGCTAAGCGTACGGTGTTAATGAATACCATTCGCGAGTTTTTAAATACACGTGGTGCTTTGGAAGTAGATACGCCCGTATTGCAAGCCATTCCGGGTGGAGCAGCAGCAAGGCCTTTTATTACGCATCATAATGCGCTAGATGTGCCCTTTTATTTGCGCATCGCCAATGAATTGTATTTAAAGCGATTAATTGTAGGTGGATTTGATTGGGTGTATGAGTTTAGCCGCAATTTTCGTAACGAAGGAATGGATCGTACGCACAATCCAGAATTTACCGTTTTAGAATGGTATACTGCTTACAAGGATTATTTCTGGATGATGGAAATTACCGAGCAGCTGTTTGAAAAAATTGCATTGACCCTACACGGTAAAACTGAATTAACAGTAGGTGATAAAACCATTGACTTTAAAGCACCTTATCGCCGCGTTAGTATTATGGATGCCATTAAAGAAAATACCGGCATTGATATTAGCGGTATGGACGAAGCGGGCTTAAGAGAAGTGTGTAAGACTTTGAAAATAGATGTGGCACCCACCATTGGAAAAGGAAAATTAATTGACGAAATTTTCGGTGCGACCAGTGAGCACACTTATACACAACCTACTTTTATTATTGATTATCCAGTGGAAATGAGTCCCTTGACTAAAAAACACAGAACCATTGAAGGTTTGGTAGAGCGTTTTGAATTAATGGTGAATGGCAAAGAATTGGCCAACGCGTATTCGGAATTAAATGACCCGATTGATCAACGTAAGCGTTTTGAGGATCAGTTGGCACTTATGGAAAGAGGAGACGACGAAGCTATGTTTATTGACCATGACTTTTTAAGGGCATTGGAATATGGTATGCCACCGACTTCGGGTATTGGTATTGGGATAGATCGTTTGTGTATGATGATGTTAAACCAACCCTCTATACAAGACGTATTGTTCTTCCCGCAAATGCGCCCAGAAGCCTTTGGGAAGGACTAGTCATCAAAGAAAAAATTAAAACATACAAATAATTAAAAAGGCCACTCATTTGAGTGGCCTTTTTTGTAAACTTAAGAAGTAAACTAAATCGAGGCGCCCTAATCACGATAGTTCAATGCTGGTTTGATATCTCCTAACAATGCTTTGTATTTATAATCTCCAATACTCACTTTAAATTCTTCAGTTGCTTTTTGGATTAAAATTGGGTTACTCATTAAATCAATCGCGGTCATCGCCATTGTTTTACTCGCCACCAACATTCCTTTAGTACCAATTTCGGTACCCCCACTCGCAATGGCTTGCCAGCTATGCGCCGGTGTTCCTGGAACCCAGGTGGCGCCACGTAAGCCAACTGTTGGCTTTGTATAACTCACATCACCTACATCGGTGGATCCAGTGTTGCCTTCTGAAATAAAACTTAATGGCTTCACGGTGCCTGCGGTTTCAACTGCTACTGGTGCTCCAATAAAGGTGGGCTGTAATTTTTTAGCAAAAGCTTTTTCTTCTTCTGTATAAGTAACGCCGCCTACTTTTTCTAAATTGGTTTGCATGACTTCGGCCAGTGAACGATTAATTAATAAATCATGTGTTCCACCAATGATATCATATTTCATGGTGGTACCTGTTCCCAATGCAGCACCTTCGGCCGCTTTTACGACTCTATCAAAAATTTCTACTACATCCTTGCGTTTTGGATGTCGCACATAGTAATATACTTCGGCAAAATCAGGAATTACATTTGGTGCTTTTCCGCCATTGGTAATCACATAATGTATTCTTGTTTCTTGTGGAATATGCTCACGCATCATATTCACCATATTATCCATCGCTTCCACTGCATCTAAAGCAGATCGACCTTGATCAGGCGCTGCTGCAGCATGAGCAGAAATACCATAAAATTTAAATTTAGCCGATTTGTTGGCAAGCGCACTTGTGGTTGACACCGCATTTACATCATCGGGATGCCAATGAATCACTGCATCTAAATCATTAAATAAACCAGCACGTACTAAAAATACTTTACCACTTCCCCCTTCTTCGGCAGGACAACCATATACTTTGATGGTGCCTTTTAATTTACCAGCAGCAATTAATTCTTTAATGGCAATACTCGAAGACACACTTGCCGTACCAAATAAATGGTGACCGCAGGCGTGGCCCGAATTTTTACCCGCAGCAGGTGATTTTTCAGCCACTGCGTTTTGAGTAATACCCGGTAACGCATCGTATTCAGCTAAAATTCCAATGGTAGGTGATCCACTACCATAGGTAGCTACAAATGCAGTAGGAATGCCCGCTACACCCGTTTCTACCGTAAAGCCAGCATCCTTTAAATGTTGAATATGTAAAGCGGCACTTTTATTTTCTTTATAACCCACTTCGGCAAAATCCCATATTTGTAAAGCGGTTTTTTTATCCCCTTCATAACTAGCTGTTAAGGATTTAATCACTGCCTCTTTATTTGCATTAATGGCAACCGCGTTTGCATCCTGCTTTCCTTTTTTTTGTGCGTTGCTACTTAAAGTAGTCAGTAATAATCCTACCATTAAAAAATGTTTCATTGAATTTGATTGTGGTATTGATAAAATATTTTATAAAAATAAATCGGTGAATAGTTCAGCTCCTGGCACTACCGAATAGCCCGATAAGTCAGTGACCCCTTCTGCTGCCATTACTTCCTCGTCAATAAATGTTTTCCCGGTATAGGCTAATTTTTCTTTTGACAAAATGTGAAAAGCAGCGTCCGCAAGTATGGCGGGTGTGCGACTCATATTCGCCAACATTTCGCCTCCCAATAAATTTCGAACTGCAGCGGTATCAATGGTCGTGCGCGGCCACAATGCGTTGGAAGCAATGCCGTCTTCTTTTAATTCATGTGCCCATCCAATAGCCATCATACTCATATCGTATTTAGTAATGGTGTAGGCAATATGTGGTCCAATCCATTTTGGATCTAAATTAATGGGGGGCGATAAAGTAAGGATATGTGCATGCGATGATTTTTTCAAATAAGGCAAAGCATGTTGTACTACTAAAAAAGTGCCACGCACATTGATACTATGCATCAAATCAAATCGCTTGCTAGGTGTGCCTTCGGTATCGGTTAATTGAATGGCCGATGCATTATTAATGACAATATCAATGCCACCGAATTTATCAACGGTTTGCTTGATGGCGTTGGCAATTTGTGCCTCGTCTCTAATATCCACTTGTACGGCTAAAGCTTGCACACCCAATGCTTCTACTTCGGCTGCTGCTGAATAAATAGTGCCCCCCAAACGTGGATCCTCCTCCACCGACTTAGCGGCAATCACAATATTAGCGCCAGCGCCTGCCAGCTTTAAAGCAATGGCCTTTCCTATGCCCCTACTTCCTCCGGTGATAAACACTGTTTTTCCTTGCAATGACATAGCTATTTGTTTTAATTTTTAAATTATTATTTTGTAAAATCGGGTCCTAAAAAATCAATGAGTACATCCGCCGCCGCTGCACAGGCCGTTTCTAAAATTTCGTTTTTTACAATCACATTAAATTGATTGCTAAAACTTATTTCATATTCGGCCTTGTCAATTCTGGTTTTAATACTTTCCTCGGTTTCGGTTTGTCTATTTAATAAACGTTCTTTTAAGGTTTCAACCGAAGGAGGCATGATAAATACCGAAAGACTTTTGTCTCCCAATTGTTGCTGCACTTGAATGGCGCCCTTGACATCAATATCTAAAACAGGTACTTTGCCTAAGGCCCAAATGCGCGCTAGCTCTGACTTTAAAGTGCCATAGTAAACACCTTCATATACTTGTTCGTATTCTAAAAAAGCATTTTCATGTATAAGGCCTTCAAACTTTGCAAGGCTTAAAAAATGGTATTCAACACCGTCTTGTTCTGCCCCTCTGGGTGCACGTGTAGTGGCGGAAATAGAAAATGCTAAACGTGGAAATCGTTTCAACAAATATTGAGTGATGGTCGTTTTACCAGCACCTGAGGGAGCTGCTAAAATGATTACTTTTTGTAAACTAGTTGACATGCTCAAATTTAATTAAATTATGCCGTATATTTAACTATCATAATACATACTATTTAAATACTGAGTTATGCAAAAAAAAATATGGGTTTCCTTGTTGATGATGCTAAGTTTATCTGTACAAGCACAAAAAACAGAAGACAAAAATCCAAGTTTTAAAAGAGAGCTTTCCTTGGATACCAAAACCGAAGCAAAAGGAGAAGCGACTATTAAAGGCCAAAAAGTGCCGTATAAAGTGGTTTCTGGTACCATCCCTGTTTGGGATGAGGATGGAAAGGCAGTGGCTGGTTTGTTTTACGTTTACTATGAGCGTACGGATGTTACCAATAAGGAGGAGCGTCCATTGGTGATTTCATTCAATGGAGGACCCGGTACCGCCAGTGTTTGGATGCACTTAGGTTATACCAGCCCAAAAAAATTAAAAATTGACGACGAAGGTTATCCAATACAACCCTATGGAATAGAGGACAACCCGCAATCCATTATTGATGTAGCAGACATTGTTTTTGTGGATCCAGTGAACACTGGCTTCTCTCGTATTTTAGATAAGGCCACACCAACTTCAAAGTTTTTTGGAGTGAATGCCGATGTAAAATATTTGGCGGATTGGATCAATACTTTTGTAGGAAGAAATAAAAGATGGGCATCCCCTAAGTTTTTAATTGGTGAAAGTTATGGAACTACCCGTGTTTCTGGATTGTCTTTAGAATTACAAAACAAACATTGGATGTTTTTAAATGGTGTAATATTAGTTTCACCTACCGACTTGGGCATTAAGCGCGATGGTCCTGCCAGTGCAGCTTTGCGCGTACCTTATATGGCAGCTACCGCTTGGTACCATAAAAAATTACCAGCCGATTTACAAAGCAAGGACCTGACTAAATATTTACCAGAAGTGGAAACGTTTACTGTGAATGAATTGTTGCCTGCGATTATGCAAGGTGGAGTATTAGATCCGGCCAGGAAAAAAGAAGTCGTAAAAAAATTAGCTAAATATATTGGTATCAGTGAAACTGCGGTTACCCAACAAAATTTAGAAATTCCATTTGACTTTTTCTGGAAAGAGTTATTGCGTGATCAGGGCAAAACAGTGGGTCGCTTAGATTCACGTTATATTGGTATTGATAAAAAAGACGCAGGCGTTGGTCCTGACTACAATGCCGAGTTAACAAGCTGGGAACACTCTTTTACACCTGCCATTAATATTTACCTAAGAGATGTGTTGGGTTATAAAACCGATTTAAACTATTACATATTTGGTCCTACTTTCCCATGGGACAATACCAATAACCGAACTGGAGACGATTTGCGTCAGGCAATGATGGCAAATCCCTACCTCAATGTATTGGTACAATCTGGTTATTATGATGGCGCTTGTGATTATTTCAATGCAAAATTTAATATGTGGCAAATGGATCCTGCTGGTAAAATTCAAGACCGAATGTTTTGGGAAGGCTACCGCAGTGGACACATGATGTACTTGCGCAAAGAGGATTTAGAAACAAGTAATGATCACCTAAGGGCTTTCATAAAAAAGAGCATACCAAAATTTGGCACCCCTGCAAAGTTTTAATACTCGCTACACCTGCAAAGTTTTAAGTCGCTAATTAAAAATTTAGCTCCTTAAAACTTTCGATAATGATTTAATAGGCCGCAGTAATGCGGCCTATTTGTTTAATAATTATTTTTTAAATAGAGAAATCCAAAATTGAAAAGTTGGGATTTCTCTATTTAATACTTGGCACCCCTGCAAAGTTTTAAGTCGCTAATTATATAAAAGAAGCCCTAATCTGAAAAGTTAGGGCTTCTTTGTTTAATGCTTTGCAAGCAGGTGTATTACAAGACCAATTTCTTTTTAAAGCTTCTATAATTTTTTGTGAGCCCTGACATGTATTCTTTTCTATTTTTTATCATGATACCTCTCGCTTCTTTGGTGTAGGTTGATCCTAAATAATCCAAATAGTGTTTTGAAGTAAATATGGCCATCTCAATCATTATTGGAAATGCATCCATTCCTTTGTCTTCTAAAAAATAATAAACACTTTTTTTATTGATAAGGCCGGATTTTTTGGAAATAAATCCAAGCTCTTCTAATTTTTTCAAACGATTAGAAAGCATTTTGCTTGGCATATGTTCTGGCGATTCTTTGAATTCACTAAAAAGGGTTTTATGTCCCCAAATCATATCCCTAAGGATTAATAAGGTCCACTTATCTCCAATGATATCTAATCCTGTTGCTACAGGACAGAGGGATCTAAATTCAACAGTTTTACTCATTTTACACTTTGTCTTTCGGTAGCACAAAACTAAATATTAATTATCAATCTTTCTAATTTACGTTTTCATTAATATCTAAATTATATCCAATATTAACAATATATTAATTCCAATAAATATTTTATTGGTATCAAAATGATACTTATATTTATCTTAAAATATAAAACCTATGAAAAAACTACTTTTAATGTTAGTTGTTTTTGTGTATGGATTTACACAAGTTCAAGCACAAACAAAACCAGTGTACTATCTAGTAAGTTATTACAAGACAGATAGGGACAAGACGGAGGAATACTTAAACTTGATGAAAGATTATGCTTCTAAAATTTGGAAAGAAAAAGTGAAAGCGGGTGATGTAACTAGTTATGCACTTTACAGTGTTGTTTCAACTTCGGATGATGGCGGATACAATATCATTTCTGTGCAATCTGGACACTCTATTAATGATTTTACTAAATCCAAAACAATGGATTTATTTAAAAAAGCAATGCCAGGTATTGACGAAAAAACACTTAATTCACTCACAAAAAGTTTTGTCTCCTTGAGAACGGTCGTTAAATATGAAATATACCGAGGAATAGATGGCATCGGGAGCGGTATGCAACCTTATCAAGAAATGAATTTCATGAAAAGCTATGAAGGACAGGAAAGTGAATATGTTAGACAAGAAAAAGAAGTTTACAAGCCTATCCATCAAGAGTTTATCAACAATGGCAATAGAACAGGTTGGGGTTTAGCTCAATTAATTTCGCCAATAGCAGACGAATCTAAATACAACTACGTTACTTCAAATGCTTTTACCGATTGGGATAAATCTTATAGCCTTACAATGGATGATTACAACAAAGTATATAATAAACTTTTCCCAAAAACAACCCTGCCAGCATCGGCTAGAAAGTCGGTTAAAACAGAAGTTTGGAAATTAGAACTTTCAGCTAATTAATTTAATAAAAACAAATAAAAATTATGAAAAAAATTATTCTAATAATCGTAGTATCATGTATGGTACAATTTGCAAATGCGCAAAAAGTATTTTCCTTACATGCCGTTAAAATTGAAGGCAATACAGACGCTTTTGAAAAAGTGGAAACAGAATTAATGTCAAAAGTTTCACAGAATGCAGTAAACAAAGGGGATGTACTTTATTGGGGTTTATTTAAAGTGCACAAATTTAACAATAGCGATGCTCCTGGTGATTATAATTATGTTTGGGTTCAATGGGCAAATAGTATTGACGATTTACTTGGCACGAAAGGTGCATGGTGGAATAATATTTCAAATGTGCTTACTCCAGCAGAAATGGAGCAGGCCAAAGTGCTGGGTACTTCCTATAAAGGGGTTTCAGATGAAAGAAATATATTTGTGGTAGAAGATGAAGCTTATGATAATAATAGCAAGGCAGAATATTTTCAATTTAATTTTGCTAGACCAGCAAATGTTGCAGGTTTTATCGATGAAAATAAAACACTATGGAAGCCCTATTTTGTAAAAAATATGAGCAAAATGAATATGAATGTTTGGGGTGTAGCAAGAAGATTAACCTTCCCTACTTTGGAAACCAGTCATAGTACAGTCATGTCTTGGGATGCATTTACAAGTTTAGAAAATTTAATGAAATATAGAATTGGTTTTAAATTCCCAGGAAGCGATGAGGCATCAAAGAAATCAAAAATGAGTACTTATATGCCCGAAGGTTTCTCCTATATGCCCATTTTCAAAGTACTTAAAGCAACCACTTCAAAAAAATAAAAAATAATTCCAGTAATTAAAAAATCAAAATCATGAAAAAATTATCCTTATTTGCAATTATTATATTTGCTACATTTTCAAGTTTAAGTGCACAAACTATGTTCACTTCATATGCTTTTAATGTAGATCCTAAAGATGAACAAACGGTTTTACAATTGTATAAAAATTATTTTGAAAAGCATCCAAATAAAATTGTTACTGCTACTTTATATCAAAATCATTTTAAAGGAGAACAGGTTGCTACCCATGAATTGGTTTTCGCAGGTCCAGCAGAATTATTGGGTGCGGGATATGATTCAAAAAGTAGTGACAGTTGGTTACTTTTCCAATCTGAACTTTCAAAATATTGCAAAAGTGTAAGTGCTGCAATGGGAAAAAGAATTTCAGGTTTTGGTGATACCAGTAGTGCAATATATCCAGTACAAGACGTTTTATTTGTAATCATAAAGGATGAAGAACAGTACAAAGCAAAGTTTGATGCATTTTGGAGTAAAAATACCTCTCCTAATACACGTATCTCATTTGGTAGCGTAGGCACTAGAATTCAGGACGGTACTACGCATTATATTGTAAGAAGTTATAAGGACTTCACTACTAAATTCACTGATGATATACAGCATGCAAAGGGATACATAGAAATGCTTAACTCATTGAAGGACATAAGAACATTTACTACCTCTAAAACCAGAATACTTTTAGGAAAATGGTAAATTGGTACAGCATATTAAAAAAGCCTCAACTTAACGGTTGGGGCTTTTTTAATTTATCCAATAGTACCGCATTAGTAGTGTAAAATATATTAATATGATAGTATTTTCGGCGTATCTTTATAGGGATCTAATTCATTTTTTATGAAAATTACTTTACAAAAGGTATTTCAACTCATCGTATTTTCTTTTTTCTTGTTATATACGGTGAATTTACAAGCACAAAGTTCCATCACTTTTAAAGTAACCAGTTTAAAGCCTGGTGATTCTTGTACGGTGTATGTTCAAAAAAGCGCCGAAATTCATTATTATAAAATTATTAAGTCGGGTGCCGACAGTATTGCAACGTATAAATTTGATAGTTTAAGCAATGGCAAGTGGGAGGTTAAAATTGATGCAACGGGGTATAACTTTCCAAGTTCCAAAGTAGTGGAACTGAATTCCAATGATAAATTGGTGGAAGTGAAGTTGTCTCCGATGGTTTTAAATAATACCACCAACTATGTGTATCAATGGACAGATGATAGCAGTTATATGGGCCATGCACAACAAAGCTATATTAATACGCCAGTAACCATTCAGGTTTTAAATACTTCCATCAAAATTCCAGATAATTTTTCGAGTGTTACTTTATACAACAAATACGGTATTGTGCTTTCTGATACCTTAGCCAGGTGGACAAGCGAGGATGCTTATAGATTGTTTCAAACGGTGGAGGGCAATACTTTGTTTCAAAAATTCGGTGAAGGCAGTCCGGTAAAAGTAACCTCCGTTTGGAAGATAGTGGATACGAATATTGTGAATGATATTACGATTGATACTATCAATAATATAAGAGTAGTCACCATTTCAAAAAAAGCATTTGTATATGCCAATCCATCGGTGGGTGTATTGGATGGTGTTAAAGGAAGATTTTTTTCCAAAAGATTAAACCATGCCGTGGTTGCATTTAGCACCAACTTTGGCTATGACAAGGACTTGATCAACAAGTTAGCGCAAGACAGGTATGGCTTTAAATTTTTAATTCCCAACGAAGAATTAAAACAAATTATGAATGAGGATTTCTCCAACTTCCAGGAGTTTTCTGCTTTCGAAAAATTAACGGTCTTAAATATGATTGAGGAATTGCCGACCGGAATGCATGCTCAGGCCAATTTAAAATATCTAGCACGCAGAATAGCGGGTCAAGTGAATCCAACCTATCCCAATGCAGCAGCGATTGCCTGGACGGGCAGAAAAACCATTGAATTTATGAATGCAGCATTTCAAGGAAATGACTATTTTAATATTCAACGCTTGGTACTGCATGAAAAATCACATTTTTTATGGGAGGGCTTATTTGATGAGCAACTTAAAAAAGACTGGTCTGATTTAGGCGGTTGGTATGTGGATCCTACCGTTAGTTCTGGTTGGTCCACAACCAAAACCACGGAATTTGTAAGTGCTTATGCGCATGCAAATAATCCCAACGAGGATATGGCGGAATCCATTTCATTTTATGTAATGAACCCAGACATGCTTATGTCAAGATCCATCAGAAAATTTGAATTCATTAGAGATAGAATCATGAATGGCACTAGGTATGTTGCGATGATCAGAAAAGATTTAACTTTTATGGTGTATAATCTTTCTCCAGATTACAACTATCCAGGTAAAATAAAAAGAGTAGATATTAAAGTAGAAGGAGGTGCCAACCAGGATAAAAAAATTACGCTTGAGATAGAATTGAATATGATTGACAGTGCAAGAGATGGCGCTGTTTCAGGCTATACCAGATTTTCAAGTAGTATTGGTACCATTTTTGATATTGGCTTAAGCGCAACCAATAGTTTGGGCAATATTTTAAGAGGTCAAATTACGGTTAGTAAATTTTTCAAAAATGGATATTGGACTGCTAACCAAATAATGGTAGCGGATGCAGTGGGGAATAAACGCTTCGAGAACAACAATACCTATGGACTTAAATTATATTTAGAAAATCCTTTGGAAGATTTAATAGCACCCATTTATATTGATAATACACTAAGGTTAAATAAAGGTGTTTCTAAGTTTAGCGCTATGGCCCCCAATGAGGATACATCAGGCGTTACTTCACAATATGTTGAAGCAAAATTTGACATCAGCGACAGAAACGAGGTAACTTATATTGGAACCAATTATGCAATTCCTCAAATAAATGAAAAAGGAGTTAATAACGAGATGCAGCTAGGAGTGATGGGAAAGGGTGATCCAAGATATTATAAAATTGATTCTGCAAATCATGATATAAAACACATTACTTATAGGTACCCAATACCTGAGTATTTTCCTAAAGGCTATTATGCATTAACAATGATGTATTTAGTGGATGAGGGAGGAAATCCAAAACGTGCATTTTTCATGAATGACACTGCTTCATTTAATTTGAATGCAGGCAATTTAAATTATACCAATTCAAAACATGTTCGGGATAGTATATTTATAGATACACAGTATCCGGATTATATCCCGCCTGTTTTAGATGTGAATGCAATTACGATAAAAGCAACACCAACCCATCCACAAGCACCCGATGGTGAAACCTTATTTGAGATGGAATTTTTTGCAAAAGATTCATCTGCTTATGCTGGAAATGAGTCCGGTATAAAAGTGGGTAGTTATATTTTAAGAGATCCACAGGGAAAACAGCATTGGAACAGTATGCAAAATGATTTTGATAAAATTAAAGGTAATTTTTATTATTTAGTTTTAGATCCAGAAGGGAAGCCGGGAATCTGGAGAAAATATAAGGTTAGCACTTTGTTACCAAGAGGATCTTCTCCAGGGCTTTGGGGCGTTGAATCCATTGATTTAGTGGATAGGTCAAATAACGTAAAACATTTTAATTTTGTAGAGTTGGTAAGATTTGACATTGAGGAAACGGATAATGACCAAAAGGTGAATCCAGTTGTAGAAATCTTAGGTAAAAAAGTAAATTCTAAAAATGTAGATTCAGTATCCCTTTCCATTGCTTGTAATAACTGCGCACAGAAAAATTACCGCGCGAGAATTTATAGCGATATGGGTGGAGAATCCGTTTTATATGAAGGTAAAATGACGGCCGATTCTATCGTCGTAAATAATATTAAACTGAGCGGTGTGAATGATGGGGTATTGTATGCTACCGTATTTATTTTAGATACTTCAAAAGTATTGTTAGGCATTGGAAAAGCACAGTATACCAAGGATGTAGTAGCCCCTAAGTCGGCTATCTTACAAACCAATTTATCCAATTTTGGAAAAAGTAATATTGATTCACTAATATATGAGATGAAGGTTTCTGAATTGAAATGTGATTATAGTTTGGTGTTAACGCAGGCTTCCATTGTTAAAACCAATTCAATAGGAACTTCCAATGGTTTAATTAAAACCATGTTCATGCAAAGCAATGCCATTAAAGTGGGGGATTCAGTGGTGCTGTCTGGTAAATTAACAGATTCGATTTTTAAATTAAAAAATATCAATCTTGCTGCATTTGAAGACGGCATAATTGAACTTAAATTAGTTTTAAAGGATTCGTTGGGCAATGAAACCATTCCTGTGAAAACCAATATATACAAGGACACCAAGGATCCGATACTCACCATTAAAAAGGCAACTACCAATAATTCAAAAATGGTTTACAATATAACCGCCAATGAATTTTTGGCCAACAATTTAATTAAAGACAGTATCAGTATCAATGTTGGAAAAATTGACTCTTTGGTTAAAGTATCCAATAAACAATATGACGTTTACATTACCCGAATTTGTACAGAGCCCTTATTGATGACCATCAAATCAAATACGGTTCTTGATACGGTAGGAAATAAAAACAGCACTATTAATTATTATGTTGCTGCAACAGAAGTGCCGGTAATTACAAGAGATACAAGCAATGCTTTAGTTTCAAGCGCTAGCATTGGAAATATTTGGTATAAGGACGGTGTGGCAATCACCGATAGCACCCAAAAGTTTAAACCTACTTCTCCAGGTGCCTATAGCGTTAAAAAATCATTGGATGGTTGCTTTAGCAATATGAGTAACGCCTATTATTATTTAGTAACAGATATCATCAACCTAAATAAGGATGAGTTTATTAAACTAGCGCCAAATCCGTTTGTAAATCAAATTAATTTTGATTTCACCATCCTTAATTATCCAACCTTGAATGTTGAAATATTTGACTTAGCACAAGGAGCGCTTGTTGCTGCAAAGCCCAATGTGTATGCAGGAACCTCGCTTTATGTCGGACAGTTGGCTGGAGGTACTTATGTAATAAGGGTAAGCTCCCCAGATGGTAAAATTAGTAAGCAGTTTAAGATGATTAAATTATAGGTAGGTATTTGAAAAATCAAAATATATTTTATGAAAATCAAGTTTATTCTTTTTGTTTTATTTATTTTAAGTAGTTATCATTCTTTTTCACAAGATTGGCAGTATGCTGGTTCTTCTCAAGATGGAGATAAGTATTATCTGAGAGATGCAGGGGATAGTGATGTTGGGTATAAAAAATATTGGATGAAAACTGTTGCTAAGAATTTAAGTTATTTCAAAAATTCAAAAAAAATTAATTTAACAAATGGATATAGTATGGAATTGTTTGAATATAATTGCTCCTCTAAACAAGTTAAGCTATTAAGTATTTATCATTATTATTCAAGTGGCAAAGTAGCAAATAGCTTTACGATACCATTTTATAGAACAGAGTGGAGAGATGTCCTTCCAGATTCTGTAGGAGAAATGATTTTAGATAAGGCATGTGCGTTATTTTAAACTCGCTTTATATCAGCCCCTAATTCCTGCAATCGTTTATCAATGTATTGATAGCCGCGGTCTATTTGTTCTCCGTTTTGAATGGTACTTTTTCCTTCGGCACTGAGTGCTGCAATGAGCAAGGCTTGTCCGGCACGGATATCTGGGCTGCTCATGGTAATGCCTCGGAGTGGATGTTTGCGCCCCAATCCAATTACGGTTGCTCTATGCGGATCACACAAAATAATTTGTGCACCCATATCAATTAATTTATCGGTAAAGAACAATCTGCTCTCAAACATTTTTTGATGTATCAATACACTTCCTCTTGCCTGTGTGGCAGTGACTAAAACAATACTTAATAAGTCGGGTGTGAAGCCTGGCCATGGATTATCATAAATGGTTAAGATTCCACCATCCATATAGGTTTGTATTTCATAATCTTCCTGCGCTGGTATAAAAATATCATCCCCTTGAATGCTAAAATCAATACCGAGTAATCTAAATTTTTCTGGAATGATGCCTAAGTGTTGAACGCCGGCATCTTTAATGCGTATTTCACTTTTAGTCATGGCGGCCAATCCAATGAATGAGCCAATCTCAATCATGTCCGGTAAAATGCGATGCTCCGTACCGCCTAATTTTTGCACGCCTTCAATGGTTAATAAATTACTTCCTACCCCTGTAATTTTTGCCCCCATTCTATTTAACATATTACATAGCTGTTGTAAATAGGGTTCACAAGCAGCATTGTAAATAGTCGTAATTCCTTCTGCTAAAACAGCTGCCATTAAAATATTGGCAGTGCCTGTTACGGAAGGTTCATCTAGCAACATATAACAACCTTTTAATCCATTCGTTTTAATGGTAAAACAAGCAAGCGCTTGATCATAAGCATATTGTGCACCTAATTTTTCAAAGCCAATAATATGCGTGTCTAAACGACGGCGACCAATTTTATCTCCTCCTGGCTTTGGTAAATAAGCAATATTAAAACGGGCAAGTATCGGACCCGCCAACATCACTGAACCACGTAAGCGTCCACTCTTTTTTCTAAACTCTTCGGATGCTAAATAATCGGGATCAATTTTATCTGCTTGAAAACGATAAACGCCTTCACCTTGTTTTTCAACCGTTACGCCCATTTCATGCAGTAACTCAATTAATAAATTAACATCTACAATATTGGGTATATTGGAAATAGTAATTGGATCGCTACTTAATACGACTGCCGACAAAATTTGTAAGGCTTCGTTTTTTGCACCCTGTGGAATGATGGTACCTTTTAATGCTTTGCCTCCGATTACTTCAAATGCGCTCATGTGCTTGGTGTTAGAAAAACGAAATTAAACTTTTATTGAAATTGTCAAGATAAAATAATAGATAATAAAATCCCATCCACAAAAAATCCCGTTACTCACTAAGAACGGGATTTACTTTATCATGTTTTGAACTAGTACCTTTTTTTAAAATTGCGGTTATTATTGTTGCGTCCGCCGCCGCCACCGCCACCGCCACTTGGTCCGCGTCCACCACCGCTTTGTCCACCACGATTGCGGTTGTTGTTTTGCCATCTTCCTCCTGCTGGACGGTAGTCATCGCTAAAGTTTTGATTGCGATGTTTAATATAAGGGGTGTTGCTAAACTCAAGTCCACCACCTGTGATAGAATTTAATTCACTTCGAATGGCATCATCTTGCACGAGTTCCTTATGCCAGTTGCTATAAGCCAATTTCATATAATGTGCAATGCTGTTGGCAAAACCGGCTTTCTTTTCTTCATCGGTTTCAGCCATGGCCTTGTCAATCACCAATTCTAAGTTCTTGCCCAAATGCGCATATTTAATTTTGCGTTTAGGATAAGGCAAAGGATCTGGCTTTTGCTTATAGGTTTCCTTGGTAGGAATTGGATAAGGGCTTTCCACATCCAATTTAAAATTGCTCATAAAAAATAGGTGATCCCATAATTTATGCTTGTAATCTTCAATATTCTTTAGGGACGGGTTTAAGAAACCCATTAGTTCAATCACGACCTGTGCTTGCTCCTGGCGCTTGGCCTTGTCCTCAATGGTCATAAGATGGTCCACCATCCTTTGAACGTGACGGCCATACTCTCTCATCCCCATGATGCTTCTTGCTGTATTGTACTCCATGTATTAAATCTTCCGAATAACAAATGTAAGGGTTTTACGCCTAACTTTTTCCCCTTCATCAAAAAGCGCACCCATAACTTTTCCCCCTGCATCGCAAATCCACACCCCAACTTTTTCCCCTGCATCGCAAATCCACACTGTGGATTTGCTTATATTCGTGCTATGGAGCAATTGTTACAACAAATAGAAGCCATCAAAGCCGAAATCGCTGCTACGGTGGCCACTACCCCGGATGCGGTAGAGCAATACCGTATTAAATACCTAGGAACCAAGGGTTTGGTAAAGCAAATCATGGGGGAGATGAAAAATGTACCCAATGAACAGAAAAAAGAGTTTGGCCAAATTTTGAATGCCTTTAAAATTGTAGCAGAAGAAAAAATGCAACAATTGCAGGATGCATTGGGTGATAGCGGTGAACAAGGGGGAGCGAAATTCGATTTCACTTTACCAGGGGATCCAGTAGCAGTGGGTACAAGACATCCCCTCAACTTAGTGCGCAATCAAATGGTGGCTATATTTAAGCGTTTAGGTTTTGCAGTAGCGGAGGGACCTGAGGTCGAAGATGATTGGCATAATTTTGGTGCCATGAATTTGCCGGAGGATCATCCAGCACGTGATATGCAGGATACTTTTTATGTACAAGAAGCGAGTGAAAATAAGGCAGCTTGGTTATTAAGAACCCATACAAGTAGCGTACAAGCACGTGTGATGGAAACACAAAAACCACCTATTCGTGTAATTTGTCCTGGTCGTGTATATCGGAACGAAACAATTTCAGCAAGAGCGCATTGCTTTTTTCACCAGGTAGAAGGATTGTATATTGATGAAAATGTAAGCTTCGCCGATTTAAAACAAACACTGTATTTTTTCGTACAAGAAATGTTTGGCAAGGATGTGAAAGTAAGATTCCGTCCAAGTTATTTCCCTTTCACAGAACCCAGTGCCGAGATGGATATTAGTTGTCAAATTTGTGCAGGCAAAGGATGTAATATTTGTAAACATACTGGATGGGTGGAGATTTTAGGTTCAGGAATGGTGCATCCAAAAGTGTTAGAAAATTTTGGCATAGACCCTGAAAAGTATACTGGCTTTGCGTTTGGTATGGGTGTGGAAAGAATTGCCCAATTAAAATACCAAGTAAACGATTTGCGTTTATACTCTCAAAATGACCTGCGCTTTTTAGAACAGTTTAAGTCTGTTTGATAAAAAAATTATGCTACATAATACCAAGGGCATTGTACTACGTGTAACTAAGTATGGAGATACGAGTTTAATTATGACGGCGTACACCGAGCTTTTTGGATTACAACAATATATTTTAAAAGGGGTAAGAGCCACTAGTAAAAAAGGGGCCAACAAAGCAGTGTACTATCAACCTGCGGCAATATTACAAATGGAAGTTTACCATAGTCCCATGAAAGGACTGCAAATGGTGAAGGAAGTAAATTGGGATACTATTTATCAAAATATTTATTCCGATGTGGTCCGCAATGCAGTGGCTACCTATATTGTAGAAATATTGCAACAAACTTTACAGCCGGAACCGCATCCTGAATTATTTTATTTAATTGAAGACACTTTCAAGCAATTAGATAAAGGCAATGCAACCCTTGCTAGCAATCTTCCGATTTATTTTTTAATTCATTTAAGCGAAACCTTGGGTTTTGGCTTACAAGGGAATTTCGAAGAAACAACGCCTTACTTAGATGTTAAGGAGGGACAGTTTGTAAAAGAAAAACCATTGCATCCTTATTTTTTAGAAGGGCAGGAAGCAAAAACAGCGAGTACATTTTTACAAGTGCAGTTTTACAATGATTTAGAAAACATTGTATTAAACGGATCGCAAAGAAAAAAAATATTAGAGTTATTCCAGCTTTCATTAAGCTGGCACTATAAAGGCTTTAAAGAAATTAGATCACTCGAAATTTTACAAGCAGTTTTGTATTAAACCGTACTGCTCAATTTAATGCAGTAGGGCATCATTGACATTAGCGTAATCTTCGCGATACGGCAGTGGCTATATTGTTTTCTGTACCAACATTTTCTATCACCACTACCCCAGGTTGCTTTCCCTTTTCAAAACTACCTAAGTGCTTATTCATCTGCAATGCCTGTGCGCCGTTAATAGTTGCCCAGCCCAGCATTTCTTCCAAAGGAATTGCTGCATTGTGTTTTTGAATGGTTTTTAATTCATCTAGTATATTTAAACTCCAGTTGCTAGCATAGCTATCGGTACCGACAATTATATTAGCGCCATTCGCTCTTAGCAATTCAATGGGGGGCATGGTTTGTTCAATGTATTGATTGGCGTTGGGACATAAGCACCAAAAAGAATTGGGCATTTGTTTTTTCACTGCATTAATATCCGCTGCATTGGTAAAACTATTGTGTACTAATATACTGGTGTTTGCATTTTTGAAAATGGGCAATACCGATTGCAACGAACTTAAACCTGTGGGCTCAAAAAAATCTAGGGACACTTTTGTTCTTTCATACATGCCCAAAAAACTTCCTGTTTTGTTTTTAAAGAATTCATTTTCATCCGGCGTTTCCTGATTATGCATGCTAATGGTATGTGCGCCAAAATGTGCACTTATTAATTTCCATAAACGATTGGTCACCGAATAAGGCGCATGCGGAACCAGGGAAGCTCGAATACAATTTTGCTCAAATATTTTTTGCATTTCAAGTCCTACATTCAATTTATTTTCTGCGCGGGTAGGATCTAAATCATACAACTCTACAAATGTATAGTAGGCTAAAAGGTGTTTTGCTTTTAGTGGAAGGGTATCCAAGGTATTGCTAATATCTCCAACAGCTACAATTCCATTTGCATACATTTCTTGCTCTGCTGACACAATCGCAGCTTGAATTGTTTCGGGATCTATTTGACGCAAGGACACAATCTGTTTTACAAATTCTTGTAAACCGGTATGTGCCGGAATCATACCCTTCATGTGAGAAAGTTCCAAATGACAATGTGCGTTCACAAATCCAGGACTTAATATCCCGTCAAAACTTTGAATATCGTCACCTGCATCTTCTATGCCAACGATCCCTTCAATGGTCCCCTCTTTTGTGGTAATCAACACCAGCTGATCGGTTAATAGTTCAGTGCCGGTAAATAGCTGGGTCGCTTGAAATTTCTGATACATATATATAAGTAAGGCTATGAGCCAATAAAATTAAGCTTTAAAAGGGCTGAAAGGGCAATAGGCATCAAAATCACGTTAAATGGGTCAAATCACAGCTGTTCTAACTATTTGATTATCAGTACTTATTTAGTATGATGTAAATTACGATACAAAATTATTATTGATAATCAATACTTTATAAAGATATGGTAAAAAATAGACTGCAAAAAGCACAAAAAACATAAAATCCCGCCATACCTTTGCCCTCCCTTCAAAAAGGGGAATTATTTATGGCCAGCGGGATAGCGCGGCCTCATTTAAACAAAGAATTATGAGTAAACTACATTTCACCACGAAGCACGCCAACGCGGCTACCGTTAAACATGGCTGGTACATTGTTGACGGTACTAATCAAACCGTAGGACGTATTGCTTCAAAAATCGCA
>CANKWR010000014.1 GCA_947487525.1 Bacteroidota bacterium | reverse complement strand
AACAATTTGCCTATATCCTTTCAAGTACTCCTGATTTAATGTATTACAAGGATACCGCTTATGATATTACTGCTGATATCGTCAAAGGTTTGAATGCAGCGTATAAGCCCAAAAAATAAATTCATAAATCCCGTTTAAATAACGGGATTTTTTTTAACTTAATGTTTCTATCACACAATATAAATACTATGTCAACAACAGAAAATGGAGGATTTAAACCAACGCTAAGTGCCTTTGATGCTACGATGATTGTAGCTGGAAGTATGATTGGCTCTGGCATTTTTATAGTAAGTGCTGATATCACTAGAAATGTGGGTTCTGCAGGTTGGCTTGTTGTTGTTTGGTTATTAACTGGATTCATGACACTCACAGCTGCCTTAAGTTATGGGGAGTTAAGTGCAATGTTCCCCAAGGCAGGAGGACAATATGTTTATTTGAAAGAATCCTATAATCCTTTATTGGGATTTTTATATGGATGGAGTTTTTTCTCCGTAATTCAAACAGGAACCATTGCTGCAGTAGGTGTAGCTTTCAGCAAGTTTGCAGGATACTTTTTTCCGTCATTGGAAATGACGGATGCAAATATTTTATTTCAATTGGGTGTTTTGAAAATTTATCCGGCGCAAATCGTATCCATCTTAATTATTGTGCTACTCACTTATATCAATACCAAAGGAGTGCAAGGAGGAAAATTAATTCAAACTACTTTTACGGTCACTAAATTGGCTTCCTTATTTGGATTGATTGGATTTGGCTTTTTATTGGCTTCCAAGTCAAGCATTTGGGATGCAAATTGGCAGGATGCATGGTCCATGAAAACGATAGCGAGCGATGGGAATAGTACGCCTATATTTGGGGTTGCCATTTTAGGGGCTATTGCTGCAAGTATGGTAGGCTCTATATTTAGTAGTGATGCATGGAACAACGTAACTTTTATTGCTGGAGAAATTAAAAATCCAAAACGAAATATTGGGTTAAGTTTATTTTTAGGGACATTGATTGTAACCATCATTTATATCGCGGCTAATTTAATGTACTTAAGTGTTTTGCCATTAAACGAAATCGCCAACGCACCGGCGGATAGGGTGGCGGTGGCAGCTTCTAATGTGATTTTCGGCAATATTGGTACCTATGTAATTGCAGTGATGATTATGATTTCCACTTTTGGCTGTAATAATGGGTTGATTCTTGCAGGAGCCAGCGAGTATTATACCATGGCTCAGGATGGGTTGTTCTTTAAAAAAGCGGGTACTTTAAATAAGAATGCTGTACCGGAATGGGCTTTATGGGCACAATGTGTAGTGGCCGGATTATTATGCTTAAGTGGTAAATACGGTGACTTATTGGATATGGTATCATTTATAGTGGTGATTTTTTACATTTTAACCATTATTGGCATATTTATACTACGTAAAAAACGTCCCGAAATGGAACGCCCCTATAAGGCATTTGGCTACCCAATTTTACCGGCTATTTATATTTTAATGGGAACCTGCTTTTGCGTATTATTAATCATTTACAAGCCTAATTTCACTTGGCCTGGGTTAATTATTACCCTCATTGGTATACCTTTGTATTATATCGCATTGAGCAAAAATAAAACGGTAGTATAATTATGATGGATCAGCAAGCTTTTGAAGCCTTATTCGGGTCATTTAACAATACCAAAATTGGGGTGGTAGGAGACATTATGTTGGATACCTATTGGTGGGGTTCAGTGGACCGTATTTCACCAGAAGCGCCAGTGCCCATTGTATCCTTGCAACGAAAAGAAATCCGTGTAGGAGGGGCTGCAAATGTCGCGTTGAATTTACGTGCATTGGGTGCGCCTACTACTTTATTTGCAGTCATTGGAAAGGATGCAGAGGGAGAAGCACTTAGCAGCTTATTGCAGTCCGAGGGTATCAATACCCAGTATATTCACGAAAGTGCAACAAGAATAACAACGAATAAGGTGCGTGTGATGGGACGCAATCAACAAATGATGCGTTTGGACCATGAACATACCCATGATATTAGTGAAGCGGAAACCGAAAAATTATTGTCCAATTTTTATAGCTATGTGGACAATGAAAAACCAGCGCTCATTATTTTGGAAGATTATAACAAGGGGGTGTTGACTGAAAATGTAATTTTAGCTGTGATTGCTTATTGTAATAGCAAAGGAATTCCTACTTCGGTAGATCCAAAACAAAAAAACTTTTTTGCCTATAAAGGTTGTACCATCTTTAAACCTAATTTAAAAGAAGTAAAAGAAGGGTTGAAAATAGAGTTGCCTGTGGTCAATGAAGCCAGTTTATCCAAAGCGCATGATGCATTACATGCTCATTTGCAACATGGTATTTCATTTATTACTTTATCAGAACATGGGGTATATTTTGGAAATTCAACTACCCATAAATTAATACCTACCCATATTCGAAATATTGCAGACGTGAGTGGGGCAGGCGATACTGTAATAGCGGTGGCTAGTTTAACGTATGCAAGTACACAAAATATGGAATTGGCTGCGGAGCTTGCCAATATTGCTGGAGGATTGGTATGTGAATTAGTGGGCACTGCACCAATTAGTAAGGAGCACTTAATGAATGAGGTAAAGCAGTTGCTGGTAAAGTAAAAGCTTGTTGATATGCTAGCCATTAAAGCGCAAAGTTAAACCTAGCTGATAAATTTTAGTGGATCAAAAAAATAATATGTACGCAAAAAAAATAGCCATCATTGTAGCAGGTGGAACAGGACAAAGAATGGGATCGGTGGTGCCAAAGCAATTTTTAACCATACAGGGGAAACCAATTTTGTTGCATACCATTGATCAATTTGTGGCTGCATTTGAGGATATACAATTGGTGGTTGTATTACCAGCGGACTACATACAAGAAGGCAAGGATTTATTAACTAAAAATGGCTTTACAAAAAATATCGAATTTGTGGCAGGAGGGGATACCCGTTTTCAGTCGGTTAAAAATGGGTTATCTCAGGTTACGGAAACTGCCATTGTTTTTGTGCATGATGCAGTGAGGTGTTTATTGACTCCTGCTCTAATTCAAAGATGTTACCAACAGGCATTGGAAAAAGGGTCAGCGATACCTGCGGTAAGTTCAACTGATACCGTTAGGCTGTTGAAAGGGGAAAAGAATGAAGTGTATGATCGAGAAAGTGTAATGCTCATACAAACGCCGCAAACCTTTCAGTCTGATTTATTATTGGACGCTTTTAATCAATCCTTTGTTCCTTCATTTACCGACGAAGCAAATGTGATTGAAGCAAGTGGGAAGCCAGTATATTTAGTGGAGGGCGAATTTGAAAACATCAAAATCACCAGACCCTTAGACTTGGACATTGCAGCGTACATTCTTGCGAAAAGATTTGCTTAGTTCGATCGCTGCACTACATTTGAATTAATCTTCCTCGTCAAAATTTAAAGCATATTCCGATCCGTCTTCTTTAGGGGGCTTTGCATCTTCGATGGGTGCTTGTCTTAAAACAGCAGTACTCTTATTGATTTTATCCAAAATTTGGTGTGCCACTTCCATTGCTAAATAACCATCAATTTCACTAACCACTGTTGGCGTATCATTGATAATTGAATCTACAAAACTAGTAAGCTCTGCTTTAATGGCATTGCCGTCCTCAATAATGGGTGTTGAAATGGATATGGTTTTTTTACCTTGATGGGTATCAATATCAAATGAAAAACTATCTTCTTCGTCAGGTTGTTTTAACTTAATTATTTCAGTGGTCTTTTCCAAAAAGTCAATACCAATGTAGGCATCTTTTTGGAACAAGCGAATTTTTCTCATCTTTTTCATGCTAATTCTACTGCTGGTTAAATTAGCAACACAACCATTGTTAAATTCTATTCGAACGTTCGCAATATCAGGGGTGTCCGTTAAAACAGCAACACCGCTTGCGGAAATACTTTTAACATCACTTTTTACAATGCTCAAAATAATATCAATATCATGAATCATTAAATCCAAAATAACGCTTACTTCCGTACCTCTTGGATTGAATTGTGCCAAGCGATGTACTTCAATAAACAATGGATTCAAAGAAGCATTTTTTAAAGAAGTATATGCAGAATTAAATCTTTCATCATGACCTACCTGTAATTTTACGTTGGCTTCTTTTACCATATTCACAATGGCTTTTCCTTCTTCAATGGTATTGGCCATTGGCTTTTCAACAAAAACATGTTTGCCCGTTTTAATGGCCATTTCACATACTGGAAAATGCAAATGGGTAGGGGTCACTACGTCAATAATATCGGATGCTGCTATCAGGGCTTCTTCGTCCATAAAAAGAGGAATGCCATACTTTTCTTCCACCTCCTTGGCGTTGTCGTTGCTAGGGTCAAAAAATCCAATTACTTTGACTTCTGGGATTTCCATCCAATTATTCAAGTGAAATTTCCCTAAATGACCTACCCCAAACACACCAACTTTAAGCATACAAATAGTTTTATTAGTCCAAAGTTACGTTATAAGCCCTTGAATTTGAGCTCATTTCATACGGTGTGGAAAATTGGCTAAATGCTGTTGATACGCTTCAATTTTGTACCTTTAAATCACCAATAATGAACCTATCGTATGCACCAAAATATAGCAGCACTTTATCAAATAGCCAGTAAGTCGAGTCGAAAACTCATTGGTTTAATGATTGGAACTTCTTTTGATGGTTTGGATATTGCATTATGTGCAATTACGGGTTCGGGAATTTCAACAAAAGTCGCCTTGTTGAATTTTACCACTGTTCCATTTGATGATCACATGAAAACACAAATTTTAAGTATTTTTTCAAAAGCCTCGGTTTCCTTGGAGCAGTTAACCTTACTCCATCCTTGGATTGCGATTGAACATGCTACGATGATCAAGGACTGTATTGCTCAATGGGGCCTACAAAGTAGGGATATCGATTTAATTGCTAGCCATGGTCAAACCATCTACCATGCGCCCAAGTCCTTACATCCAAATGATGCTTTTGGTCCGGCCACTTTACAAATAGGAGATGGGGATCATTTATCCGTACATACTGGTATTATTACCCTGAGTGATTTTAGACAAAAACATATTGCAGCAGGCGGCGAAGGTGCTCCATTGGCCGTATATGGGGACTATTTACTTTGCACGGATCTTATTGAAAATAGATTATTGCTTAATATTGGAGGCATTGCAAACTATACTTATTTACCAGCGAATGCACAATTAGATAAAGTATTCTCAACAGATACTGGTCCCGGGAATACCATGATGGATGCATTTATGCGGACACAGTATCATAAGCCCTATGATGAGGGTGGTAAGGTTACTTTACAAGGAAAGGTGAATAGTGAATTGCTTGCAACAATGAAACAAGATTCATTTTTTGAAGTAGGGCTGCCTAAAACCATTGGACCAGAATTATTTAACATCCATTTTATTGAAACCGCTAAACAAAAAGCGGGCCTCCTGGATATTTCAGGCCCAGATGTTATGGCTACTTTAAACCGATTAAGTGCAGAGACCATTGTAGAAGCGATACAGCAACATGTGCCCCATAATGACCAATACACTATTTATACAAGTGGTGGGGGAATGCACAATCCAGTGTTGATACAGCATTTACAACAACTACTGCCCCAAATTAAAATTGAATCTTCTGATAAAATTGGAATTCATCCGGATGCCAAAGAAGCCATTTTATTTGCCGTGTTGGCCAATGAAGCGGTAGCCGGCGCTCCCATGTATGCAGGAGGGAATGCCACAAAAATTCCCATTACCATGGGTAAAATAAGTTTCCCGAATTAATGAATGACTGTACATAAAAAAGGTCCCGCATTTGCGGGACCTTTTTTTGGCTGGGGGATTAAAAATTATTGAAAGGTTGCCATTTCAATTGATTTTTTTACTGAGCCATATTTGCTTAATAATGCTACTGCTTTATTTTGGTCATCAGTGGGTAGCTCATCCATAATCATTTTAACTCCTCTGTCGAAAAGTTTTTGATTGGTAAGCTGCATGTTAACCATTTTATTCCCCTTTATTCTTCCCATTTTTATCATCACCGAAGTTGAAATCATATTGAGTACCATTTTTTGAGCGGTACCACTTTTCATTCTCGTGGATCCTGTTATAAATTCTGGACCCACAATAACTTCTATAGGAAAATCAGCTTCTTTTGAAATAGGGCTATTTTCATTACAGCTGATACTGCCGGTAGTAATTCCATTTGACCTACATGTGTTGAGTCCACCAATGACGTAGGGTGTGGTACCGCTTGCAGCGATACCTACCACCACGTCCAAATTGGATATGGAATAACTTTGTAAATCAATCCAAGCTTGATGCTCATTGTCTTCGGCATTTTCTACCGCATGAAACATGGCTTGGTGACCACCTGCAATAATACCTATTACTAAATCGTTGGGGACGCCAAAAGTAGGAGGGCATTCACTTGCGTCCACTAAACCAAGTCGACCACTTGTTCCTGCTCCTATATAAAATAAACGTCCACCATTCATTAATTTTTCAGTAATGGCTTCAACCAATAAATGAATAGTCGGAATCACTTTTTCTACGGAAGACGCAACCTTATGATCTTCCTTATTAATATTGGCCAATATCTCTAAAGTAGAGGATTGCTCAATATTATTATAAAGAGAAGACGCTTCAGTTGTTCTTATAAAAGGTTTACTCATATTCATTGTTTAGTTTAATTAGAAAGTTGGATCAGCAGGGGTATTGCTATTTCCATCTCTTTCCTTAAATGGATAAGGGAAAAAGTTGCGCTTTCTTTCGGTATTTGCTCTTCCAAATCGGCGCATGTCTTCTAATTTTAAACCTGACATGTACAATTCAATACAACGATTTTTATAAATCTCAGTTAATAGATCATCACTTGTTGCAACAGTAGACGCTGCTAAGTTTGCACCCACTTTAAATGGATCCGCTGCAGCAGTTTTTGTAACCACCTTATTTAATTCAGTCAATGCTGAACTTAAATTACCAGCTCTAGTAAATGCTTCGGCTTTAATTAAAGTCATTTCACTAGGTAAGTAAACTGGGATACCAGTAGTGGTAGCATTGTAAAAACCATTTATTCTGAATCTAGGAGCAACCGTCGTGTTAATGGAAGTGTAAAATGCAATACGCCCATCTCCAGCGCTAGGAGCTAAAGCGGCTGTTAAACCTAAAGTAGAATCAATGGTTTGGTATACGTTGTTCGTAGCTGTTGCCACGGTGAAAATTGGGTTTGTATTTACTGCATCATAGTTAAATGTTGATTTTTTAGTTAAGTCAACAAGGTTGGCAGCAGCCAAGGCTTCAGGATACTTACCGCTAAATAATAAATACCTTGCTTTTAACGCATGTAAAGTGTTTACAAAGTCCATACCTGCAACGGCATCTGAAATATAGCTTGCACTAATTGGAGTTGCATTAATTTTTGTCAATGCATTGTCAATAGTAGCAATCGCATTTGCATATCCTACAGAGCGATCTACAAACTGTACATTTTTACCAATACTTGCGGGTACTTTCTCCCATAACATACTCATACTTCCAATGGCCATTGCCTTTAAAATGGAAGCATGTGCAATTAATCCGCTTGCATAACCTTTATCTGTTAAGCCATCGGCTGCAGCAATTACGGAGTTGGCATCATAGATTACTTTATTTGAGTTGGTCCATATATTGGCCAATACCGTATTGGTAGCATCTACCGATGTACCACCTCTGCTAAACTGAAACTCTGCAGTATTACCTTGGTTCATTAAAATCACTTCATTGGTGGTGAATGCATTTGTGGTTACTACGCCATAAACTACACTGGCACCACCAAGTGAAAATGTTCTTTGATTGCCAATATTTACCCCCACCAATCCTCTAGCTGAACTAAATACCTGATCAGTAGTTGGCGCGTTAGGGTTGACAAAATCCTTCTTACAGCTGGTCAAGGAAACAACCCCCAGCAAAAGAGTGCTTTGAATGATATATTTAATCTTTTTCATAATTCAATTATTTATTTATTGTTGGATTAAAAGTCAGCTTTGATACCAAAACTGAATGTACGTGGGATAGGGGTTGCACCAAAGTCAATACCTCTTAAAATAGTGCTTTGACCACCAGAGTTTACTTCTGGATCATATCCATTGTACGAGTCCCAAGAAATAAGGTTTCTTCCGCTAAAATTGATGCTTAAGTTGTTTGCAAATGAAACTTTACCTAAGTTGTAGCTCACTGATAATTCACGCAATTTTACATAATCGCCTTTATCAATTCTCCACTCTTCAATTTGATAAACGCCAGTAATGTAGCCTCTTGGAATTAATCCTTTTTGTTCTTGTTCAGCTACTTTACCATTACCTACTCCTTGACGTGTTCTAAAGTCAGCATTAAATACATCCACGCCACTTACCATATCAATTTGGGCTCTTAATGACCATTTTTTATAAGAAACTTCATTTACAATGCTTCCAGTAAAATCAGGATTTGGGTTACCAATTACTTTTCTTAAGGTAGCGCCTGTTGGCATACCAGCTGCATCTCTTGTTTCAGTTGGGTTTAAAACAGAAGTTTGTGTTCCTTTTGCAGTTTGTGGAATACCAGCTGCATTGGTCAATATGCTACCATCTGCGTTTCTAGCAAAATAGGTACCATAAAATACACCCAATGGTTGACCTTCAATAATAGCTACTGGTGCACCTGCATTCGTACTTAATAAAGTCAATGATTGTCCAATTTTTAAAGCTTTATTTTCATTGCGGTTGTATATCGTAGTCACTTCCCACTTTAAATCCTTCGTTTGAACTGGCGTCAAACTTAACATCACTTCATATCCCTTATTTTCTAAAGAACCAAAGTTATCTAATAAGCTACCAAATCCATTAGTGGGTGCTAATTGACGATTAATTAATAAATCCGTTACTTTTTTATTGTACACGTTCACTGTTAAACCAACTCTATTGTTAAACATACCTAAGTCAACACCAAATTCTGTTTCAGCTTGTCTTTCTGGTTTAACATTTTCGTTTGCCAAAATTGAACTTGAGTTCAACGCACTTCGGCTTAAGAATGAATTAGAAGAGTAAGAATTAAATCTGGAGTAAGCGCCAATACCGGTTAAGTTTCCACTTTCACCATAAGCCATTCTCACTTTAAATACATCAAATGTCTTAGATAAGTTTAACTTATTCCAAAATTCTGTACTAGAAATTACATAGCTCACACTTGCTTTGCTATAGGTTTGGTCTCTTTGATTTTTACCAAATACACTTGAACCGTCTCTACGAACAGCACCTGTTACAAACAAATTATTTCTGTATTTGAAATTTTGTTGAATGTAGGTACCTGTCACAGAAATTTCACTTCTATCATCTACACCTGGTAAAATAGTACTTCCACCATTTACTGTTTCAATGAAAGGAGCAAATCCACGTCCTTGTAATAATACATAATTATTTTTCTCGTATTGTTGAGAGTAACCCACTTGTGTTGTTGAAACTAAATCCTTCGTAATGTTAAAATTATAGTTTGCATTCAAGTCGTGGTTAATTTGGAAGAAGCTATTGGTAGAAGAACTTGCATAACCGTTTTGTGTCGGGTCTAATGTTAAACCACCACCAAAAAAGCCTGGGCTAGCGTTATATGCATAAGGCGGAATATAGGTAGTTCCATTTTGTGCATAGTTGTCAATACCCATTACATAGTCAATGGTTAAATTCTTAATGGGCTTCATTTTTATACCAAAATTGGAAATGATACGGCTGGTTGCTTGTTGTTGCTTGATGTCTTCAATAACAGAAACAGGGTTAATTCTTCCTCTTTCACCCACTGCTTTGATATTTCCGTTGGCATCTCTTGTCCAAATATCATGGAAGTTACCAATAATGGTAACTGCATTGGTAGGAGAGAAAAAGGATTGCCCATCTGGCTTTTCATTCGCAGCTGATCTTGTATAATTTAATCCCAAGTTCATGCTTAACCAACTATTAATAGTTTGGTCAATATTTGTTCTAAAACTAAATCTTTGGAAATCGGTATTTTTAATAATACCCTGATTCATAAAGTAAGAACCACCAAAATAGTATTTTGTTTTATCGGTACCACCACTTATTGAAATGGTATTGTCTGTTCCAGCGGCAGTTCTAAAAATATAATCTTGATAATCATATCTTGTAACTGCTGTGGTTGTATTTGCTAATGGAGCAGTAATGATGTCCTGCGTTAATGCGCCAGCACCATCTGTTGGTCCACCAAATTTAGTAGGAGACTGATTCACTTCTAATTTTTTTCTTAAAGAGCTACTTGTGTAAGTAGAAGAAAATGAAACTTTAGGAGCGCCTGTTTTTCCTCTTTTTGTAAAAATTTGAATAACACCCGCATTCGCTCTACTACCATAAGTAGCGGCTGCAGCTGCACCATTCAAAACTTCTATTCTGTCAATATCCGCTGGGTTAATGTCCACCATTCTACTTTGACCAATGGTTCCAACAAAGTTGCCTCCATCATAGTTGGCGGAAGTATTCGTTACTCTATTGGTAGCGTTATTGATAATAACTCCATCTACAATGTAAAGAGGTTCAGAGGAAGAAAGTACAGAACTAACACCTCTTAATCTTACGGACATACCACCAGCAGGATCTCCACTGTTTTGGCTAATTTGAGCACCTGCAGTTTTACCTTGTAATGCTGCGAGTACATTCCCTGTAGCACCCTTAGATAAGTCATCTGCATTTACGGTACTCACATAACTACCTAATTGCCTTTTAGTAGTTCCTGCCGAAGTACCTGTAACCACCACTTCATCTAATTTTGAAAATTGCTCCGTCAAGACAATTGAAATTCCTTTCGTATTTCCTTTAGGATCTACTTTTACATCTTGACTTTTAAATCCAACGCCTGATGCTGTAATTGTAAATGCAGCAGTGGCATTGTGTGAAATAGAGAAATTACCATTGTTATCGGTGTTGGCCCCTTTGTTGGTGCCTTTGATAACAATAGAAATTCCTTCAACTGGACTATTGTCTTTTTGATTCGTGACTTTACCGCTTACTACAACTTGTGCATAACTGGCAATGCTCAAACCTGACAACAGTGTCAAAACCATCATAAGCCTTGTAAAATAAGGCTTTTTTGTTTTTTGTAGTTTCATAACTGTGTTTTAATTATTAATAGATGATAATTCCGTGTTTTTTAAAAGGAGCTAATAGGGGGTCGTTCGGATCTAATTCGGTAATTAGAATATCAATTTCATCAAGGTTAGCTACTTTGATTTTTTGTTGAGAATTTAATTTCTCTGAAATACCTATGCAAACTGTTTTCTTAGAAGCTTTAATCATGGCTTTTTTAATTTGTACCACTTCCCAGTCGTTTTCACTTAATCCAAATTGCGTATCCAATGAGTTAATACCCATAATACATAAGTCGGCTTGAATGGATTCAATCACTTGCACCGCATTGGCGCCTGTGGCAAGCATGGAATCTTTTGATATTTTATCGCCAATCATCACTACTTCAATGCTTGGATGATGTGCAAATTCAATGGCTGCATTCAAACTACAAGTAAAAAAAGTAGCATTTAGCTGGCTATTCAAAGACTTTGCAAATTCTAAAATGGATGTTCCCCCCGAGGTTAAAACATACATTCCATTTTGCACCAAAGCGGCTGTTTTTTTTGCAATCACATTTTTATGTTCCAGGTTGTATACCATTTCACGGTCAAAGGCAGTGTGAAATGATTTGCTTAATGCACCTCCATGAACTTTAATTAATTTCCCCTCTTGGGACAATTCCTGTAAATCCCTTCGAACCGTATCATCAGAAACGTCCATATTACTGCTTAAATCCGCACATAAAACTTTATTGTGGAGGTTTAATTGGTGAAGAATATAGTTTTGTCGTTCTTGCTTAAGCATTTTTGCGGTTTGGGAGTTTAAATTATGCAAAAAACCGCAAATGCGAACAAATGTTAATAATTCACTAAAAATGTGAATTTATTAGCTTGTGGCCAATGTTTTTAAAGCCATAACAAACAGATCTAGCTCTTTGGTAGTGGTATATAGGTTGGGGCAAATCCTGCATCCTCGAATATTGGCATAGTCGATTGCAACGGTAAATATTTGGTGTTCTTTGAGCAATCGTTTTGCCAAATCCGCTGGGGCAATCCCTTCAATGCCCACATTTGCAATTGCACAACTTCGGTTGGCCTCTACAGGGGTATTTAAAATGATTCTAGGAATGTTGCTTACTTTTTCGGTCCAATAATTTTGCAGGTAACGAAGTCGGGCTTCTTTTCTTTCGGCCCCAATCATTTCATAATAATCAATGGAATCGTTAATGGTTAAATCGGTATGCACTGGATGCGTTCCCGTATGATTGAGTCGATTAATTTTGTTTTTATCTCTTTCGCCATCTGCTAGCAATGGCCAAACTTTAGAGATATGGTCTTTACGTATATACAATAATCCAGCACCCAATGGAGTGCTTAGCCACTTGTGTAAGGAGGCTGCATAATAGTCGCAATTTAAATCATCAATATCATATTGAATATGGGCAAAAGCATGTGCGCCGTCCACGATCACTTGAACGCCTTTTGCATGTGCCATTTCGCCAATTTTTTTAATAGGGAGGATCTGTCCTGAAATATTAATCATGTGACTCACTAAAATAACTTTCGTTTTTTTAGTGATGGCTTGTTCATAGAGCTGTACAATTTCCTCATCATTTTTTGGATGGTTGGGTACGGAAACCATGACCCTTACCACACCATATTTATCTTGCACCTGCTCAAACATATCCAACATAGCACCATAGTCTTGATAAGCCATAATAGCTTCATCGCCTTTTTCCCAATCCAATCCTCCAATTACCATGTCCAAGGATTCGGTGGTATTGCGTGTGATGATTAGCTCGTCTGCACCACAGCCAAGTACTTTGGCTAGTCTTGCAGTAATTTTTTTCTTGTTTTCAAATTGTACAGTGCGCATATAATAAGAGCCCTGTAAATTCACTTCTTTGATATGTTCAATATATTTATTCAATAAAGGTTGGGGTAGGAAATTATAATAGCCATTTTCTAAATTGATATAATCCGTTTTCAATAAATATTGATCTCTGATTTGAGCCCAAAAATCGTCATCCTTTGCTAAATGCAAAGGGGTCTTATTTTTTTGAGCTTCAAATGCTTTGGAAAAAGCAGAGAAGGCAATGGGGGTACCTAAGGTAGCAAGGGTAATATTTTTTAAGAATTGTCTTTTGTCCATCATTGAAAATTAAATAATGATATAAAAGTGAGGCATAATGCAATTAGTTATTCTTATAAACTACTCCGTTTTTCATTACAAATTGTACCTGTTCTAAAATAGTAATGTCGTCCATTGGATTGGTAATGACTGCAATGATATCGGCTTTTTTGCCTGCTTTAATGGAGCCTGTTTTATCTTTAATGCCAAGCAGGTCGGCTGCATTAATGGTGGCGGATTGTATGGCAGCCATTGGACTTAAACCATAACGGGTCATCCATTTAAATTGCTTACCATTCCAGCCATGCGGATAAACGCCTGCGTCCGTGCCATAAGCAATTTTGACACCAGCTTCCACTGCTTTTTGAAAGTTTTCCCTTTGTAATTGACCCACCATTTTTTCCTTATTAATAATTTTTTCAGGAAAACCAAGTTTCGCATATTCTGATAAAATATATTCATCATCATACACATCGGATACTAAATAAGTGCCATTGGCTTTCATAAGTTGAATGCCTTCTGCATCAATCAAGCTCCCGTGTTCAATGGAGGCTACGCCTGCAAGTACTGCCATTTTAATGGCTTCTGCACCATGTGCGTGTGCCGCAGTTTTTTTGCCCCACATTTTTGCTTCACTCACAATCGCATTCATTTCTTCCTGCGTATATTGAGGACCACCCACACTTTCCTCCTCGCTTAATACGCCCGCACTTGCTCCAAATTTGATGACATCGGCACCGTTCTTAACATTATATCTAACTTGTTCTCTAACGCCTTCAACACCATTGGCGATCCCGGACAAGCCTTTGGGTTGGTTAAAGGATAAATAAGGGGAGAATCCATTTAAATCACCATGGCTACCGGTGGATCCAATAAACACCGTTGCTGCATAAATATTGGGGCCAACCACATCACCATTGTTAATCGCATTGCGTAAAGCAATATCAACCAGTCCAACGGAACCTAAATCACGTACCGAGGTAAATCCTGCTTCCAATGTTTTTTTAGCATTAATAGGAGCGGTGATGGCAAAATCAACCGGTGTTTTTCTGAAAATAGTGCCGTAATAGTCCCCTCCAGTTTGTCCGGTAATATGGGTATGGCAATCAATGAAGCCCGGCATTACGGTATATTTAGAGAGGTCAATAATGGTGGCTTCCTTGGGAATATTGATTCTACTGGCTACTTGAATAATACTATCATTTCTTACCAGGATCATTTGGTTTACCAATACTTTGCCATTTTCAACATCAATTAATTTACCTGCTTTGATAATCGTAGTATTGTTTTTTTGCGCAAAACCAGTTGCAGATAATATGAATAATAAAAAGGCGGAACCTATTTTTAGTAAGAGTTTCATAAATGATTAGATGAGTAATTTGAAAATTGTTTTTGTTTTGATCGTTTTTGCTATAGTTAATGATAACAAGTTTCTAAGCTATTCTTTTTTTCTCAAAATAGGGCTGTAATATACATTAGGCGGGTTTGAATGTGCATGATTTGTGAATATCAAATGAATGAAAAAATCAATTAGGGTAATCATAATTGCAGGATTTTAATATAAAAAGACTATTTTTATATAAGTATAAATTAATATTTGTTTTTGCTACTTTTGAATTTTAAAATGTATATAATGAAAAAATTATTGGTGATTTTATTATTGACTTTTGCAGCGCAATTAAATGCAGGATACATAACCAGTCCATATCAGGGCTACGAGTATAAGAGCTATGTGAATTACAGTAGAAATTTTATGATTAAGTATCCCTCTTTTTTAACCATGGGAAGGGGGTCAGAAAATGGGGACGGACGCTCCTTTACCGCAAATGGGGGAGCAGTGTATGTTTCGGCAACCTCTTCGTATTTTACCACCGATGAAGGTTCCATGCAAAATAGGTATTGGGATGACTTAAATGACAGAGATTACTACATTACCTATAAAAGACCTTTGTCCTCCAATTGGTATGTTGTAAGTGGAACAAAAAGAAGCAATAATAAAGTGTTTTACAAGAAAGTATATTTAAGCAATGGCAGCAATGGGACTCAAATTAGAACCATGTATTTAGAATATCCTACAAGTTGGACAACCACTTTTGATGAGGTAATCCCAGTGATGTTGAGGTCATTTAAGGATACTAATTAAATTTTACGTATTATTAAACAACAAAATTTTCAATAAAAATTGTGTAATTGCATATGAGATATTTAGTAGTCATTTTAGTTTCGATAGTTGTTTTGGGGGTTTTAATTGCGTCTAATCCCAGTTTACAAGATCATCGTGTGGCGGTGAAGTCCAAAGTGAATAAAATTATTGACAACGAGCTTTCATCCAAAGGCAGTAATGACTTTGGAAATTCATTGTTGGGCAAATTTGCATTTTTGGTAGGCAATGCAGCAATTGCTGACTTTGTTGATGATATTGTGAGAGAGAATGTAAGTAGAAAAAACTATTTACTTTTTTCACTCACTAGCATTGAATATAAGGGGGACAGTAAATTAGTGGGGGTGGGTATTTTAGGGAATGTGATTATAAGTAGTCAACTTGATAATGCCATTTATCAATTCAAACAAAAGTTTGAAAATTTAATGGATGATTTGGGGATCAACGAAAAAGGAAACGACCGAAAGCAAAAGGAGCGTAATGATAATTATGAAAGGCAAAATAACAATGGTAGGCAATACATTGTGAATGCAAGCTCAGATCGTAAAGTACACTTTTACAATACACCTGATTATTCTAGTATGCGAAAATCTTATTTTGATACCAGAGAGGTTGTGATCCCATTGCAAATTGAAAATGGATTTGCGTATTTAGTTTTTACGAACTCCCTGAATCAAACGAGTAAAGGGTGGATTCCCATGGAGGATTTAGAGTCCTTAAGCGACTATTAAATTGAAGTGATTATATATCTATTTTTTTGGGTACATTTTTTGATTATGATATAATGTATCATAAAACATGCCATCCAATATAGTTTGTGTTTGAGGATAGTAAATGTAATAAGTACTGTGAGTCGCTTCATTTTTTGGATTATCTATTGTAATTCTAACAGTATAGCCCCCATCATTTTTATTATACCAAACTCCCGATGAATATGTCTTTTGTTTATCAATCTTTAAAGTTTTAAAAACAAATTTCTCTGCTTTATTTCCCTCATCGTGATTAAATCCTTCATCGGTATCATACACTAGGCTATCACTTGAATTTCCATTTGCACCCTCCTTTATTGTGTTTTTAACATCCGATGAATTTACGGTGTCCTTAATTTCAGCATTATTATCTGAATTGGCGTTGCAACTACAAATGAGTACTAAGGTGATGAATAGGGTGTAGGGGAAAGTTTTTATCATGGTGATAGTGGTTAGACCTTAATATATATTTTAAATATTTAAAAAATTAAAGTTCATGTCTCATCGTATAAAACATAACTATGGCAAATAAAGTAGTTAAAATTGCATTCGCTTTTATTGATTTTTCCCAGCTACATTTCCATATAAGTTTGCCAATGATAACATAAACTATTGCATAAGTTATTACAATAACCAAAAGAGCAATCAACATGGAACTAATATTGATTTTTGCTAAAAAATACCAAAGCAATGAATGTGTAATTGAAGAAGCAAGTGTTATTAAAAATGAATTTCCAAATCCTGCATTTTCTATTTTACCAATTGTTTTTGCGAATAACCATAATAAAAGGGAGGCTATTAATATTAAAACTATAGCGCCAATTAGAAAAAAAAATCCAAATGTGCCAACAAATAACTCTTGCATATTAAATAGTTTAAAAATTTTTCCTACTCTTAAGGCTTTTCGGAAGCCGCCAAGTTGATTAAAGTGGTTGCTGTCTCCACTTCGTAGTTCAATAGGGGGGTATAGAATTACTTGAATCAAATTTAAGAATGTAAATTATAAAATATACATATTTGTTTATTATTTAATTTTTTCATTTAAGTAAAATAGAAGAAGGCTAAGGAGTTGGGCTATAAGAAGAGCCTGGAAAAGGTAATGGCGGTAGCTTGTAAGCTATAAGTTACCCTTTTCTAAGCTCTTTTTTTATGGAGTTAAATAAATCATCAAATAAAGGCGCGTATTTTCACTAATATATTGGTAATCAATATATAAGAATGTTCCTTTTTGCAATTTTGGAACATTCTTGCCTTCTACAGCAACTACAAAAGCGGTGTTTGATTTTATCTTGTAGGTTCAAAATCAAAACACAATACATATGAAAAAGGGGATATTAGCAATGGTGGTGTTATTTGCTGTTGTTTCTGTAAATGCACAAACCTATTTAAAGTATGAGTTCATGAAAGTACTTCCAGGGCAAGACTATGAAAAATTAGAAAAATCCTGGGACAATTACCATAAGGAGCAAATTAAAGCAGGGATCATTAATATGCACAGAGTTTGGAAGGTGCTTCCCGGGGCAAATGTGAACTATGATTATATTGTATCTACCGCCTATAATAGTTATGCAGACGCATTAGGTATTGGCAAAAGTGTTTCGTTAGATGATTTTAAAGCCAAATACCCAGAGGATTATATTGTGATGGTCAATAACACGACTAAAACAAGAACCATGGTGAGAGATGTAATTCTTAAAGTAGATTTAGGGTTGAGTGATACTACAAGCAAAGTTGTGCCAGGAAAAACGATTTTGAATTTAGTGTATATAAAGGCTAGTAATGACAATTACGAGAAGGCAGAAACTAAATTCAGTAAAAAATGGCATCAGTTTGTGATTGATAAAAAACGTAAGGATGCATTTTACTTTACAAGTGTAGTAGGGTCAGGAGGGGTAGATGCTGATTTTACAAACACCATTTCACACTTATACCAAAATATTGATCAATACGTAGCAGGTTCAAGCAACCCAGATATTAAGTTTAGCAAAGAGGAGCAAGCTGAATATGAATCCTTAAAAACGTATAGAGCTATTACAAAGTCTATTCTATTGATTAATGTATTGAATCTTCAAAAATAAAAACAAAGTCTTTCTATAAATAAAATAAAACAAAATAAAAATGAAAAAAGTAGTATTCGGTCTTTTAGTTGTATCGCTTTATGCATGTGCAACACAGGAATCAAAAACAACAAGTAACGATGAAGCAGCAGTGATTGCGGAGTTTAAAGAAAATTCAAAAGTAGCTTTGGCTTTGTTCCAAGCATTTGAGTCAAATGATACGGCAGCATTTTCATCCAATATTGCAGATACTGCAAAAATATATGGTGCAAAATATGGTGATACTACTTTCACAAAAGCACAAAACACCGCTAACCTTGCTTCATTAAGAAAGTTATTTAGTGTTTCCAAGGCAAATGATATTAAGTTTTATCCTGGTGTGGATTCTGCAACCTATAAAATTGTACCATCGGTAAGGGCTTATGTAAGATGGACAGATGACGCTTTAAATGGCGCTAAAATTGAACATAAGTACTATGCGGTGATGGAATTCAATAAAGACCATAAAGTGGTTGTTATTGACGAATTCTTTGACGTGACAGGTATGTTAAATGCTTCTACTGCGCCTAAGAAATAAACATCCTTTAAGATAGGGTAGAAATGAAAGAGCCACTTAGTGATAGGTGGCTCTTTTTAGATGAGTACTTAATACATTTGATGCATTGCACAAATGGAAAAAGAAGTAATTGATTACTTTTAAATTATCCTTTTTCTTCTAAACCAGATATAAATGATAATCACTACTATCACCATAAAAGCGATGGATAAGAAGTAACCTAATTTCCATTTCAATTCAGGCATAAATTCAAAATTCATGCCATATACTCCGACAATAAAGGTTAGGGGCAAGAAAAAGGCAGAGAAGATGGTTAAAAGTCGAACAACTTCATTGTTTTTTTGATTACTAATTGATAGGTAGGTATTCATTAGTTGATTGGCGTTTTCAACCGATTCTTCGTTGTAAATAAGTAAGTTTAATAATAAATCTTTTATGTCTTGAAATTGGCTTGATTGTGCTAAAATTTGAGCTGATTGTTCAATGACGGATTGAGTAATTTGTAATACCTTTTTTAATATTCTTGATTGCGATTTTATATAGTATAATTCTTCTAAATAGACATTTCGGGGATCTTTAAGAAAAATATTTTTTTCTATTTCATCTATTTTATTGGCAAGGTCAATGGTTGGTTTATGAAATGTACCAAGCATAAGCCTTACGATTTTTAAGAAAAGTTCGTTTAGCTTAATTTCTTTTTCTTCATTGATATTTAAAAAGTCAAATTGAGCTCTATGAATGGTGATTAATTTATCCTCAAATAAGAAAAAAGCAATTTTATTGGACATTTCACCCACTTCGTCAATCTTATGTTTAATATCAGAAGTATAGGCCCTAAATATGAAAAAATTAACATTATTATTTTTTTCATATTTAGGCAAGTGGCCTTTCTCCAAACTATCTTTAATTAAATAATAGTTTAGTCCATGCTCCTTATTGATTATTTCTAAATCCTCTTTCATGGGATTTTCAATATCAATCCATTTAAAAGACTCAAATTCTTTTTCAGTGATTTTCATTACACTAATTTAAATGAAAAGTGGAAGTTATTGAGAATATTTTTCTTTTACACCACTTAATAATCCTAAAACGGGGAATGTCAGTGTAAACCCACAAAAGATGCTTATAAAAATTTTCTTAATCCAGCCAGTTTCGTGAGGGACCTTTTTGTGTTGCCATTCACTTACACCTCCATGAAAACTACAAGCGCCTGATCCAGTTGCATTGCTATTAAAGCCATCTTTACATAAAGCACCAATTCTTACATTTATTGGGTTATCAAAAAATGGGCTGTAGTGATACCATAAAAAAGTAATAATTAAAAATGTCAATAACATTTTAAAAATTTCCGGTTCTAATCCTAAAAATGTAGACGATGTTTTATTTTGTCTCATTAAATATCCTGACTTTATTTTCAGTACACTTTATCAAAAAATAGCTTTATTCAATTGTAAAAGACAGTGCAGAATTATAAGTACGTATTTTCCCGTCATTGAACTTATAACATATACTATAAATCGTGATACGATCCCCTTTTTGACAATTTTTTATTTTTGCCCTAATTTGACCGTTAAAATAGCCCCCATCCCCAGAGATGTTTGTTCCGTCTTCAAACAAAATTTGATAGCTAGTTACAAGGGGGATTATGTAAACGTATTCGAAATCTTCAATTCTTCCAATTATACCAAATGAATTCATTAAATTATTATGTTTAATATTTCCATAACTCATGCCATTCCCTAAACTAAATTTTGGCTCAGGAATATCAATAACTTTAATGGTACTTATAGTTTTTTTAGAACTTTTAGTTCTCAATAAAATTTTTACATAACCAGTTGTCTTTGGGTATATACTATAATCCCCAATTCCTTTTTTTCTAATTGTAGCATCACAACCTTCAACTTCAACACGACTATTTTTGGGAATTCTACTAACATTAAAATTATTTTCTAGATTACTGTATAATAAATTGGTTTTATCTGTAGAAATTAAAATTGGATCTTGTGCTTGTGCTTGGATTATTGAGAATAGTAGTATAAATGAGATTATATTTTTCATAATTATTTTTTTATTTTGAAAGTCATTAAATATTATTCTATAATAAATGACATAGCAGTATTTACTATCATTGATTTATTATTTTGACCTGAACTTAATTCAATATCATAAAATAGTAGTTTATCATTTGGTTCTAGTTTCATTAATTCATTTTTAAGATTTAATGAAAACTTTGGGCCGTTATTTTCAAAATTTAAGACTTTGCTTTTATTGTCTTCAGTAGTAATATTGTTTTTCCCAATTGATACACTGAATTTTTTGATGCTATAGCTCATTCCTTCAAAGTGGAATCTATCCATACTTATTTCTAGTGAGTCAGTTTGGGTAAATTGCTCTCTTTTTTTATCTCCATAACTTGAACCGCAAAAAAGAATTTTTGGGTATGGAACATTTCTTACTGGTATATATAAGTTAACTGTTTGATATTTAGAAGTAACTTTCAATTTACATTGTCCAGCTGTTGAAAAATTTAAATTGTACTTGCCTTTATCAATTTTTGATATAGTTCCATCACCTTCTAAAATTTGAATACTAACATCACTAGGGTATACGCTCAAAGTATTATCAAGGCCTGCATAAAATACTCTAGTGTTAATAGTAGATGTTACAATTTCATTAATTTGGGTATGAGCTAGTTCAAAAAAATGTAAAAAGAGAAATAATAAAAGAATGCTTTTTATTTTGTTCATATTGCAGAATTTGTATTTTAAATATAACGAATATTAATCTTCATTAATACATAAGGATAATTATATTAGCTAATTTAAGTTTACAAGGCACAAAAAAATCGTAATTCATTGAAGCTAAGTGCTTTTGCAACTAATGTTGTGGAAGGGTCTTGATATTTTAATGTAATTAATTGTTAATCAATAATTTGATTTTGTTCAAGCATAGTTGAATCTTTATTATTGTATAGTAAATTAATATTATATTAAAGTTAATTAAATTAGCAATGAAAAAGTTTTTTACAATAGGTATAAAAAAGATATTTTCAATAGAAACAATAGAAGAAAGAATAGAAAAAGGTATAATTGCCATGGAAGAAAAAAAGAAAAAAGATTTTTCTTCAATTGGTAAGCCTATTAAAATTGGCGATTTTTTTGTGGCACAATATGATTTCCCAAGTATGATGAATTGGCAAGATGCTAAAAAAGCTTGTGAAGCATTAGGTAATTATTGGAGATTACCTAATGTAGATGAATTGAATTTTTATTTAAAAATCAGGATAAAATTGGAGGTTTTGCGGAGGTCAGCTATTGGAGTTCTACGGAGCACGACAGCTTCGCGTGTGCCCAGTATTTCGTCAATGGCTTTCAGCATGACTACATTAAGAACGACCCTTACTATGTTCGTGCCATAAGATCATTTTAATTTTTTGCACAATTAATAAAATCAGCAATGAAAAACCCTATTAAATTCTATCTAATTTTATTAAATATCATCTTACTTAACTCACAAACTATTGCCCAAAGCAAAACGATTACAGTTAATAAGTTAGTTGATATTGAAATAGGAATGACTTATGAAAAAGTAATTGAAAAATATTCAAATCATACACTAGAAGAAAAAAAAGGAAATAAGATTGACATTTATTACAAAAGATTGGAATTAAGTAATGGAACAGTCCTAACCGATTTATTACTTTCCTTTTATAAAAACAAGCTTTATGATATCTCAACTGATTATTCTAACACATTACATCTTGGTTTAGTAAATAAGTATGGATATAAATCTGTAAAAGGTATGACATTTATAGGTTATTATGGGTCTACTTACAAGGGAAATATCACTGCTGTATACATAGATAATAACATTTGGATAGTTGACAATAACATAAGAAAGATTGCAACTTCTGAAGGGTTCTGAAAATGGATAGATAAAAAAGGTTAGGTAATTTTATTTCAATAGATTTTCTTCATTTTCTCTTCTTCTTGCCTCAAAATTCAATTTATCAATTTCTTTGATTTCATTTAAATAATTTACGTATCTGTTTCTTTTTAATAAATATAGAAATTCAATAATTACACCGCATGCCAAGAAAGATATTATTATATCTGAATTTAAGCTTGTGTTAAAAAGAAAATCAGCTCTTTTATTTATATTCAAATCAAAAACGTTATAATGAAGTATGTGAAAAATGATTGTAAAGGAAAAATATAGAATTAAATATTGTGATATCCTTAAAACAATAAATTCTCCAAATAGATATAGATAATGATATATTTTACTTAAATTTTCTGGACGCTTTTCATCAGAATATAATTTATTTGGTAGTAAGTAATATTTATCATCAAAACCGAATATAAATTTTTTATTTTTTGATATATGGTCATTTAATAAAAAGTCAAAACTTGTAATCCATACCCAAATAGATGCTGATAAAAATGTACATAAATATAAATCAAATTCACCGACTTCAAATGTATCCTTAGCGAAATCTATATTTTCAAATACTTTTATTTTATATAGATAAATTGCAATTGAAACTGAAATAATTACTAGATACCATCTAATTTTTTTTACTAATTTTTTATTTTTTTCAATCAATTCGATCAAATCATCATTAATACAAACATATTTGCAGTCCCCTAGATATACCATTTAAATTTATTTTCATGAATATATATAATAATTAAATATTAATTTAACACATTAACATAAAATTATATTAAATACTTATTTTATTGAAATATAATATCACTATACCCCACAAAAAAGCCCCTAGCTTAAAAGTAGGGGCTTTTGCGGACCGGACGGGACTCGAACCCGCGACCTCCGCCGTGACAGGGCGGCATTCTAACCAACTGAACTACCGATCCAAGAACTTCCAGAGACGATTTCCGTTTCCGGGTTGCAAAGATAAGGGGAAAGAAGTTTTTTAAACAAATCTTTTATTAAAAAAGGTTGTATTATTTTTACAGTCCAAACTAAGATTATGCCCGAATACCCAAATAGACAATTCTTGGAATTTGAACAGCCCATCAAAGAGCTGTATGAGCAAATTGATGCCACTAAGAAACTAGCGGAAAAGAACCCGAAAATTGATTTGACTGCTACTATCAAACAGCTGGAGCAATCCATACTGGATAAGCGCAAAGCCCTTACGGAGACGCTGTCTCCGTGGCAACGTGTGCAATTAAGCCGTCATCCTGATCGCCCTTATACTTTAAAATATATCCAGCTCATGTGTGATAAATTTGTGGAGTTACACGGGGACCGAAATGTGAAGGACGACAAAGCCATGGTGGGCGGTTTTACCGAGCTAGATGGCCAAACCGTAATGATGATTGGGCAGCAAAAAGGGAGCAATACCAAGGCCCGCCAAATGAGAAATTTTGGTATGGCGAACCCGGAAGGGTACCGAAAAGCCCTTAGATTGATGAAATTGGCCGAAAAATTCAATAAACCGGTGGTTTGTTTAATAGATACTCCAGGGGCATTTCCAGGCTTAGAAGCTGAGGAAAGAGGCCAAGGAGAGGCCATTGCGCGTAATATTTATGAGATGATCCGTTTACAAGTGCCTATTATCATTTGTATTATAGGGGAAGGAGCGAGTGGAGGTGCCTTGGGAATAGGGGTGGGCGACAAAACGTTGATGATGGAAAATACCTGGTACACGGTTATTTCTCCTGAAAGCTGTAGCTCTATTTTATGGAGAAGCTGGGATAAAAAGGAATTAGCGGCGGAACAATTAAAGTTAACGGCGAACGATATGAAGGGCTTTGGATTGATTGACGAAATTGTACCTGAACCATTTGGAGGGGCACATTGGAGTTATACCGAAGCGGCTGCCATTTTAAAAGAAAAAATTATTGGTGCCTTAAAAGAGGTAAAAGATATTGCCCCTGCTAAGCGTGTTGAAAATAGAATTGAGAAATATTCGAAAATGGGATTCTGGGAGGAAGCCTAATCCAAGGAAAAAATAATTACAATCATCCCATCATGTTAAGACAAACCCTACAAGGAACTGGTGTAGCATTGGTTACCCCATTTAAAAAAGATAAAACAATTGACTTCGCTGCACTTGAAAGTTTAATTGATATTCAAATTGCTGCGGGTGTTAATTATTTGGTAACCCTTGGCACTACGGGGGAATCAGTGGTATTGTCCGATGATGAAAAATTAGCGGTGTTTAATTGCACGGTGAATAAAGTAAATGGTCGAGTGCCTATTGTAGTGGGTATTGGTGGAAACAATACGGCTAAGGTGATGGCCGATTTTAAGAAATTTGATTTAACAAAAGTGGTGGCTATTTTAAGTGTAACACCTTACTATAATAAACCATCTCAAGAAGGTTTGTACCAACATTATATGGCATTAGCTGATGCGGCGCCAAAACCCATTTTATTGTACAATGTGCCGGGTAGGACAGGGCGCAATATGACCGCGGCTACTACTATTCGTTTATCGGCGCATCCCAATATTGCGGGTATTAAAGAAGCGAGTCCCGAACTAGCACAAACCATTGATATTTTAAAAGACCGCCCAAGTGATTTCTTGGTAGTAAGCGGCGACGATGAAATGGTGATAGCGCAAATAGCATGTGGTATGGATGGGGTGATTAGTGTTGCTGCCAATGCATTCCCTAAGCCATTTAGTGATATGATTAATTACTGTATGGCAGGTGATTTTAGTATGGCCAAGCGTTTAAATGATTTAATGATAGAAGGGTATACCTATATGTATGAAGAAAATAATCCTTCGGGCATTAAGGCTTTCTTATTTGAGCAAGGGGTAATTGAAAATGAATTACGCTTACCCTTGGTGCCTGTAAGCGCTGGACTTCAACAAAGAATTCACAACTACATGCAAAGGTATTTTGCTTAGTTCAGTTTTTGCTTTATGGCTTGCAGTTTCATTAAGGATTCCACTGGCGTTAAATTGTTAATATCAATCTCACTCAATTCCTTGCGGATAGATTCAAAGGTTTCGGTATGTGCATCAAATATCGATAACTGAAATTGATCATTGGCAGCTGCAGCGCTAGGGGTATTATTGGTATTGCCTGCGTTTTTTAATTCCATCTCTTGCAATATAGCGTTTGCTCTACTCACTAACACATTTGGCATGCCCGCCATTTTTGCTACATGTATTCCAAAGCTATGGGTACTTCCACCCTTGGTAAGTTTACGCAAGAAAATAATTTTATTGCCTACTTCCTTATGACTTACATGATAGTTATGTACCGTGGGAAGTTGCGCTTCTAAATCGTTTAGTTCATGATAGTGCGTAGCAAATAAAGTTTTAGGCTTTGCAGGAGATTGGTATAAATATTCCACAATACTCCACGCAATAGAAATACCATCATAGGTGGAAGTACCTCTTCCAATTTCATCTAACAATATTAAACTTCTCGGGCTAATATTATTTAAGATACTCGCAGTCTCAATCATCTCCACCATAAAGGTACTTTCTCCTGCACTCAAATTATCATTGGCACCTACACGGGTAAAAATTTTATCCGTTAATGGTATGGAAGCCGCCGTAGCAGGCACGTAGGAGCCCATATGCGCCATTAACGTAATTAAGGCGGTTTGTCTTAACACAGCACTCTTACCACTCATGTTGGGTCCGGTTAAAATAATAATTTGTTGTGCACTCGGATCTAAGAAAACATCATTTGGGATATAGCTTTGATCAATGGCTAAGTTTTGTTCTATCACCGGATGACGGCCCGCTTCAATATGTAAGACCGTATTTTCGGAAATGGTGGGCTTGCAATATTTTAGCGCTTTGGCAATACTTGCAAAACAAATTAAACAATCTAATACGCCAATCCACTGGCCATTGTTTTGAAGCAAATTCATTTCCTTTAACACTTCATCCATTAAGCCCTGGTATAGTTTGGTTTCAAGGGTCAATATTTTATCTTCAGCTCCTAATATTTTTTCCTCGTATACTTTTAAATCTGGGGTAATATAACGCTCAGCAGTAGTTAAGGTTTGCTTACGTATCCATTCAGCAGGTACTTTGTCCTTATGTGCATGGGTTACTTCTAAATAATAACCATACACATTATTGTACCCAATTTTTAAGGAGCTAATACCAGTAATTTCGGCTTCCTTATTTTGTAACTGTGTTAAATATTCTTTACCACCACTCGAAATAGTACGTAATTCATCCAGCTCGCTGGAAACACCTTCTTTAATAAAACCCCCTTTCACTGCAGTAGCAGGAGGTTGTTCAATTAAGGTGGCTAGAATTGTATTTTTTGAGGCACTACAAATATTCAATTCGTCATTAATATGCTGTAAGTAAGGGTTGGTATAAACATTAAGTTGCTGTTTAATCAATTCAATGGCTTCCAATGATTTGGCCAACTGCATAAATTCACGAGGCTGTAATTTTCGAGTAGATAATTTACTGGACAATCTTTCCAAGTCGCCACAGGATTCAATATAGTCGCTTGTTAGGTGCGTGGCTTCCTCGTTTTGAAGCAATGCTTCCACGGCGTCCAAACGGTTATTGATTTGTGTTATATTCTGCAAAGGGAAAATCAACCAACGTTTTAATAAACGGGCACCCATAGGGCTTTTGGTGGCATCCATTACTTCCAATAATCCCTTACGGTCGGCACCATTGCCAATGAGTTCTAAATTGCGAATGGTAAATTTATCCATCCATAAAATTTCGTCGCGATCGATGCGGCCAATTTTATGAATATGCGAAAGATGCGGATGTTCCGTCTCTTTTAAATAATGCAAAATGGCTCCTGCACTAATTATGCCCTTAGTTAAACCTTCAATGCCAAAACCTTTTAAGGAACTAGTTTGAAATTGTTTGAACAATAATTCTGTTGCAAAAGCTTCATCAAAAATCCAAGCATCTAAACCATAGGTATAAAATCCATTGCCAAAGGTTTCTTTAAAATGTGCCTGATCATTTTTAGGATATAAAATTTCAGCAGGCTGTAAGCTCTGTAATAATTTATCAATGTATTCGGTACTGCCTTCAGCAATTAAAAATTCGCCAGTTGTAATATCTAAAAAGGCAACACCCCCTTGTTCTTTTTCTACAAAAACAGCCGCTAAGAAATTATTGTGCTTGTGCTCTAATAATTTATCATTGGTCGCAATACCAGGGGTAAGCATATCGGTGACCCCACGCTTCACAATCCCTTTCGCCGATTTAGGATCTTCCAATTGGTCACAAACGGCAACACGGTATCCTGCTTTAACTAATTTGTGTAAATAGGTATCCAAAGAATGATGCGGAAAACCTGCCAATTCACTGGAGGAAGCCGATCCATTGTTCCTTTTGGTTAGGGTAATGCCCAACACCTTGGAAGCGATAACCGCATCCTCGCCGAAAGTTTCATAAAAATCACCCACTCTAAACAACAAAATAGCATCGGGGTATTTTTGTTTAATAGCGCTATGTTGCTGCATTAGCGGAGTTTCTGCACTAGATTTTGCCATACCAACAAACCTACATAAATTTTTTAATATTCGAAAAGCGTACTTTTGCATATGCGCAAACTATCCATGGACGAGCTGGGGAGAAAGTCGGTAGCCGACTTTAAGATGGCCAATAAAAAGCCCATTGTGGTGGTAATGGATAATATTCGGAGCATGCACAATGTAGGAAGTGTATTTAGGACCTCGGATGGCTTTTTAATTGATGGCATTTGTTTGTGCGGATTTACCCCACAACCGCCCCATAGAGATATTCAAAAAACGGCCTTGGGTTCCACCGAAACGGTGGATTGGGTGTTTTACGAAAACACGGTGGATGCGGTAAAGGCCTTAAAGGAGAAAGGGTATAAAGTGTATGCCATTGAGCAAACGGAGGGGAGTATAAGTTTAGAACAATTTAAGCAAATACATCCGGAGGCAAGTGCGCATCCCATGGCATTTATATTTGGCAATGAAGTAGATGGGGTGGATCAGGAGGTGATTGCGCAATGTGATGGGGTCATTGAAATTCCGCAATGGGGGATGAAACACTCTTTAAACATTTCAGTGGCAGCGGCCATTGTATTATGGGAGTTTGTGCGGTAACAGTATAAAGATTGTAGAATAGGAAGAAAAGAAAGTAAAGAAAAGAAAATCATGAGTGGAGTAAAGCATTATTTGAGTTTGGTGAAATTTTCGCATACTATTTTTGCGATGCCTTTTGCATTGATTGGATTTGCCTTAGGGCTGCAATATTTAGCGGAAAACAAAATACAATTTGAAAATATTGCACTTAAGTTTTTCTTGGTAATCATTTGTATGGTAACTGCAAGGTCGGCGGCCATGGCATTTAACCGTTATTTGGACAGGCACTTTGATCAACTCAATCCAAGAACGGCTATAAGAGAAATTCCTGCAGGAATTATTAAAGCCGAAAAAGCATTAATTTTTATTATCATCAATGCAGCCTTATTTATTACGGCTACTTTTTTTATCAATTCCATTTGTTTTTATTTGTCTCCCGTGGCTTTGTTTGTGATTTTGTTTTATAGTTACACGAAAAGATTCACTTTTTTATGTCACTTGGTATTGGGCGTTGGACTTTCCTTAGCACCAATTGGCGCATTTTTAGCAGTCACTGGCGTGTTTGATTTGGTACCCTTATTGTTTTCTTTTGCTGTGGTTTTTTGGGTAAGTGGCTTTGATGTGATTTATGCATTACAAGATATAGCGTTTGATCAATCACAACAATTGTATTCCATTCCAAGTTTTTGGGGATTAGAAAAGGCCTTGAATATTGCTAGAGGCTTGCATGTCATTTCTGCAAGCTTTGTTATTGCAGCCTACTTTTTAGGGGACTTCCATTATTTTTATATTGCTGGACTACTCATATTTGTAGGCATGCTTATTTATCAACATAGTATTGTGAAACCGAATGACTTAAGCAAGGTGAATATTGCTTTTATGACCGCGAATGGGGTAGCAAGTATTGTATTTTGTATTTTTGTTATTGCAGATATTGTAATCACCAGTTTTTATCAAATAAATTAATATTTTGGCAAGAATCATTTGTATTGACTACGGTGGAAAGCGATGCGGATTGGCAGTAACCGATCCTTTGCAAATTATTGCAACTGCATTAACCACAGTCGCTACCAAAGAATTGTATACCTATTTAGCTGCCTATTTTGCAAAAGAAACAGTAGAGCTTATATTAATTGGAGAGCCCCTTAATTTAGACGACACACCCACACATGCTACCCCCTTGGTTAAAAAAGCCATAGTGGAGTTGACAAAAAAGTTTCCAAACATTCCCATTCAAACGGTGGATGAGCGCTTTAGCTCGAAAAATGCGGTAAGGGCCATGGTAGAAATGGGGATGAAAAAGAAGGATCGTCAGGACAAGAAAAATGTGGATCAAATTGCCGCTACCATTCTATTGCAAGAGTATTTAACCAATCGACCCTAAGGCCTTTGTTAATTGGATGCTAAAGGCATTCGTTTGTGCCTATTTATTTCTACCTTTGCAAATATTATAAAGTAGAAATATGATTTTACCTATTGTTGCTTATGGAGCAGCTATATTAAGAAAAGTAAGTGAACCAATCAATGCGGATTATCCAAATTTAAGTGGATTGATTGCGGACATGTGGGAAACGATGTATGAAAGCAATGGGATAGGATTGGCAGCTCCGCAAATCAATAAAAACATTCGTTTATTTGTTGTGGATAGTACACAAATTTTTGCCAATGCCGAGCCGGAGGACGAGAAGTATCCGGATGCACCAGGAATTAAAAAAGCATTCATTAATCCTACCATTGTGGAATTGTCAGGGAAGGAATGGGCCTACAACGAAGGTTGTTTAAGTATTCCTAAAATAAGGGAGGATGTAACCCGTCATGAAACGGTTACCTTGCAATACATGGATGAAAAATTCGTGTCACATACTGATACTTTTAATGGGATGACAGCGAGGGTCATTTTACATGAGTATGACCATATTGAAGGCAAGTTGTTTATTGACTATGTCAAACCCCTTCGAAGAAAAATGCTACAAGGAAAATTAAACGATATCAACAAAGGGAAAGTAAGGGTGGATTATAAAATGATTCAAATTAAGTAATGCATAAAACTAAAATAATAGCCTCTTTAACAATAGTTGTATTGTTGTTTTGTTCCAACAGTTTGTTTGCCCAGGATACCGTATTCAATGATGTGGGATCTAGCTATACGCTTACCGATGCCATTGTGCGCAATAATTTTGATTACAAGGAAATATTAAAAAGAATTAAAGAGGATATTAGTTTTTATAAAGCATTTAAAACACTTCGCACCATTGGCTATACTTCCTATAATCATATTGAAATGAAAAATAAGGGAGGTGCCATGATTGCATCCTTGGATAGTAAAACCAGACAAAATCATTTCGGCACTTGTAGAACAATGGATGTATTGGAGGAGCGTTTAGTGGGGGATATCCGAAAATCAAATGGGGACTATAATTATTTAACAGCATCCCTGTATGCAAGTCTTTTTTTTACAAAGAAAAATGACACGGTATGCAATGAAACCAATGCAGTTAAAGGGCAGCGAAGAGTAGTAAGGGCTTCTGGACTAGAGAAAAATAAGGAGCAATTGAAAATGTTGTTTTTTAATCCTGGTAAAAAAATAGGCGGTATCCCCTTTATAGGAGATAAGCTTGATTTATACGATGAAAAAGCACATGCACTTTACGACTATAAATTAGACTATGTGGATTATCATGGTCAATTGGTGTATGTTTTTGAAATCAAGCCAAAAGAAAACTTAGGTTTCTTTTCAAAAAATGATATTGTAGTAGATCAAATGACTACCTGGTTTAATCCCAAAACAATGGAAGTGCTAGGCCGTAATTACTCGCTAAGTTATAAAGCAGGGGTCTATGACTTTAATGTAGAAATGGAAGTGGAAATGACCTATTTTAATGGACAGTTAGTGCCAAAAATTTTACGCTACAAAGGGAATTGGGATGTTGCATTTAAAAAGAGAGAGCGTGGTTTATTTACCGCTACCTTAACCAATTTCAACACAGGCGTTAAGTAGGAGTTAGTACAATTATAATTAGGAATAAGCCAAGCTTAAATTATTACTATACTATACTATACTATACTATACTATACTATACTATACTATACTATACTATACTATACTATACTATACTATACTATACTATACTATACTTAAGTAGGTATTACGCTAAAAAAGAAGCTTCAATTGTTTTTACCACTTCAATTAAACTACCCGTAGTATGGAAGGTCGCTAATTGCCTGTCGGCACCTGTTCCTTGCTTAAAAATATCCTGTACTTTTTCAACATCCGCCCTGCTGCCTAAATCCTCCAATACACCATCGACAAACTCGAGTAGTTCGTCAATGAGTTCCTTTACAGGGACTTCCTTTTCTTTACCAAAGTCAATTAATTTTCCTTCAATACCATATCGGCTTGCACGCCATTTGTTCTCGTTGATTAAAGCACGTTGGTAGTTAATGAAATTAATATTTTGACGACGTAGCGAATATATTTTTGCGCAAATGGCTTGAAATAAGGCAGTAATGGTAATGGTTTCCTGAATGGTCATGGGTACATCACAAATTCTAAACTCAATGGTATTGTACACTGGGTGCACCCTTAAATCCCACCAAATTTTTTTAGCATCATCAATGCAATTGGTTTTAATCAACAACTGCACAAAATTGTCATAAGCTTCAATACTTTCAAAGTAATCGGGGATACCTGTTCTTGGAAATTTGTCAAATACTTTTGAGCGGTAGGATTTGTAACCCGTGTTGCGAGATTCCCAAAAAGGGGAGTTCGTACTTAATGCATAAACATGGGGTAAAAAATACCGAGCCGTGTTGGCAATATGAATGGCCATTTTACGGTCCTCCATCCCCACATGCACATGAAGACCAAAAATTAAATTACTTCGGGCAGCCTGTTGTAATTCATTCAATAAATCCTGGTACCTTGAACTATCTGAAATTAACTGCTGCTCCCATAAACTAAAAGGGTGGGTACCCGAAGCGCCAATGCTATACCCTAAACTTTGAGCAATGTCAGAAACCCCGGTTCTTAAGGTTCGAATTTCATGCCTTGCTTCCTCGATATTTTACACACAGCAGTACCCACTTCCACCACTGCTTGGTGCATTTCAGCTTTAATTTTGTCTTTGAATATCTTTTCTCCCTCCGTGACAATGGTCTTTTGATGGCTTTTTAATTCCTTCGAGGAAGGGTCAAGAATCATGTATTCTTCTTCGACTCCAATTGTAAATTGTTGCAAGTTGGCCATTGCTATAAAAATAAGAAATTATTGCCATACCTGTCAAATCTAAAAAAAAGCGCCCCAACAAATGCTGGGGCGCTACATTTCATGATTGCAAGAAAGTGAATTAGCGATGATAGGAACCATCTGGTTCATTTTCTTTCTCTTTCTCGTAGGCCTTAATAATTGCTTTCACCAATTTATGCCTTACTACATCCTCCTCGTCTAATTCAATATGTGCAATACCTTCAATATTGTTTAAAATTCGCACTGCTTTTTCCAAACCACTTCTTTGATTTCTGGGTAAATCCACTTGGGTAGGGTCACCCGTAATAATGGCTTTGGCATTGGAACCAATCCTGGTCAGGAACATTTTAATTTGAAGATCGTTCGCATTTTGCGACTCATCCAAAATAATAAAGGCATTGTCTAAAGTACGTCCACGCATGTAAGCGAGCGGCGCAATTTCAATGGTGCGGGTAGACATATAATAACCCAACTTATCGGCAGGAATCATATCGTCTAATGCATCATATAAAGGACGCAAGTAGGGGTCAATCTTTTCTTTTAAATCGCCTGGTAAAAATCCAAGGCTTTCGCCAGCTTCTACTGCAGGACGAGTTAAAATAATCTTTTTTACAATCTTATTTTTTAAGGCACGCACTGCCAAGGCAACGGCTGTGTAGGTTTTACCGGTACCTGCTGGTCCAATGGCAAAAACAATGTCGTTTTTATCAATAGCACTAACCATTCTTTTCTGATTCGCCGTTCTTGCTCTTACTGTTTTACCGTTGGGCCCAAAAACCAATACTTCATTGGGGTTTTTATCTACAAAGTTATCAATCACCTCTGCATCATCACCGCCCAAAATTTGTTCAAAATAATTTTCAGATAAATGTCCATTGCGCTCCATGTACTGGATAATAAGGTCAATTTTTTCTTTTGCTTGTTCAATTTGTTCTGGTGCACCACTTAATTTAATTTGGGTGCCGCGGGATAAGATTTTTAAGAGTGGAAACTTCTTTTTTAAAATGTCGAATTTGGAGTTGTTGACACCGAAAAACTCAATTGGGTTTACGGTATCTAAATTGATGATTGTTTCAGTCAATGTATTCAATTTAAAGGGTTAGGTAGTTTGTAAATGATCCTAACACAATTTAATAAAGCAAGTTCAAAATTTCAAGGGCTAAATACGCACAAATGTGGATTACTAAAATGATAACATTTAGTTCATATACGTATATTATAGAGCAGCGCGAATTGGCCTCTGCACTAATTACGCGTTCTTAAGCGTCACTATCATGGCTTTAGGGTCAGCCGCTTTAAATACAGTCGTACCTGCCACCAATACATCGGCACCCGCTTTTACTAATGCTGCTGCATTGTTTTCGGTTACACCACCATCAATTTCAATAAGGGTAGCAGCGCCTGCGTTTACAATCATTTGTTTTAAGGCTTTCACTTTTTCGTACGTGTGTTCAATAAATTTTTGTCCACCAAATCCAGGGTTCACACTCATTACACAAACCACGTCTATATCCTTAATCACCTCTTTTAAAAATTCAACCGAAGTATGCGGATTAAGTGCTACCCCTGCTTTCATGCCTGCTGCTTTAATTTGTTGCAGGGTACTATGTAAATGAGGACAAGCTTCATAATGCACCGTTAATACATCGGCACCTGCCTTTTTAAAATCGGCAATATATTTTTCGGGTTGCACAATCATCAAATGCACATCCATTACTTTGGTAGTTGTTTTTTTAATTTGCTCAATCACTGGAAGACCATAACTAATATTGGGAACAAAACTTCCGTCCATTACATCCAAGTGAAACCAGGCTGCTTCACTTTCATTGAGCATTTCACAGGCTTTGCCTAAGTTTAAAAAATCGGCAGCGAGAAGGGAGGGTGCAATGATGGCCATGAGGTAATGATTTTGACAAAGTTCCCTATTTTTTATGAATTCTCATTCTAAGTCAAAACAAATTTTGGCTATTTAATGACATATTCATGACAAAGTTCAGTTCGATAAAGGGTTTTTGTAGTTATTTTTGCGCCCAAATTAAATGTTCATGAAGAAACTATCCCTATTGTTATTCGTATTTGTATGTAGCGCACAAATTTTCGCGCAAAGCGATTCTATCTTATTTGCCGGAGAGCCGCATTTTAAAAATGTGATACAATTAACCAATAGTGGTGACAATGCCGAAGCATATTGGAGTTTCGACAGCAAGCGTATTACATTTCAAAGAGCGAATCCAAAAGAGGGGATTAACTGTGATCAAATTTTTATGGGATGGGTTCCAACGAATAATACAACCCCTTTTAGGTATAAATCAATAAGCGGTGGAGTAGGAAGAACAACCTGCTCTTATTTCACCAAGGATGGCAAACACATTATCTATGCTTCCACCAAAGGGGGCGGCAATGAATGTCCTCCAGGAGTGGATCGTGCGAAATATGGCAATAAATATATTTGGCCTTTGTACAATACCTATGATATTTTTATGGCTGACACCAATGGCGTGGTGGTAAAACAATTAACCACAGCCAAAGGCTATGATGCAGAAGCTACTTTGTCCTATGATGGTAAAAAAATGATTTACTGCAGTGATAAGGACGGGGATTTGGATTTATATGTGATGGATTTAGCATCGGGTAAAGAAAGGAAAGTCACCAATACCTTAGGATATGATGGTGGGGCTTGGTTTAGCCCAGACGGAAAGAAAATGGTATGGAGAGCGAGTCGACCAAAAACAGCAGCAGAGATTGCGGATTATAAATCTTTATTAACTGAGGGCTTGGTAGCGCCTACCAATATGGAAGTATTCGTAGCCAATGCCGACGGGTCGGATGCTAAGCAAATAACGAATTTAGGGCAAGCCAATTGGGCGCCTAATTTTACCCCAGACGGCAAGCATATTATATTTTGCAGCAACCATGAGTACAAGCGAGGATTTCCATTTAATATGTATTTGATGGATTTAGAGGGTAATCATATTGAGAAAATTAGTCGTGACAAAGGTTTTGATGCATTTCCGATGTTTAGCCCAGACGGCAAGCGAATCATGTTCTCTTCAAACAGAAACAATGGGGGCACCCGTGATACCAATTTGTTTGTAGCAGATTGGGTAGATTAACCATATTCATTAGATAAGTTGTATTTTAGCGAAAATCTAAAATCAATTTTCTATGACAACAGGTTTAGTTCATTTACATAACCTATTAAGATGGGTGGTGCTCATTGCTTTATTTTGGGCAATTATCAAATTATTTTTACAACAGGATGCATTAAAAGCAAGTAAGGTATTGTTAATCAGTGCCCACACCACTTTGGTATTGGGATTGTATCAGTACTTTTTTGGTCCTATAGGCTTCTATTTTATCAAAACCATGGGCATGGCCGAGGCCATGAAGGATAAATTAGCCCGTTTTTGGGCGGTAGAGCATATTGGATCCATGCTCCTTGCCATTGTACTTATTACCATTGGGCATGTTAAATACAAAAAAGGAGGTTCGCCTAAAACCACTTTACTATTGTACATCCTTGCCTTATTGTTGATTGTGGCTGCCATTCCTTGGCCTTTTAGAGAAGGAATCGCAAGACCTTGGTATCCAGGAGGACACTAGTGTATAACTAATTGGTTTTCAATATAAAATAAGGGGAGAGCATGGCTTTCCCCTTTATTTTAGCGAATTTTCAATATTTCGCGGTTTATTTTTCTTAATTCCATTCATTTCCGTATCTTTGCAACCCCAAAATAAGTATGTCAAAACAACCGCTGATTAAACAAGATGGAGTAATTATTGAAGCACTGAGCAATGCTATGTTCAGAGTAAAGCTTGAAAATGGTCATGAAATCTTAGCAACAATTTCTGGTAAGATGCGTATGCACTACATCAGAATTTTGCCAGGTGATAAAGTAGGTGTGGAGATGAGTCCATATGACTTAACAAGGGGAAGAATTATTTTTAGACATAAGTAAGAATAGAATTAATATTTTAAAAACAAAAAGATGAAAGTTAGAGCATCTATCAAAAAACGTAGTGCCGATTGCAAAATCGTAAAGCGTAAAGGCGTATTATTTGTAATCAACAAAAAGAACCCTCGCTTTAAGCAAAGACAAG